>NZ_CP038512.1:1000000-1195000 GCF_004758605.1 Deinococcus metallilatus | reverse complement strand
CAGGTCAGCGTGGCTTTCAGCATGTTCTCAGTTTAGGCCCCCTTTCTGACAGCTCTGCCGGATTCGGCTCAACGCAGCATTATCCTGCCGGAAAAAGGACTCTCGCCCTGACGGACGCGGCCTCAGTGCGGCGCGATGGTCGGCGTCACCGGCGTGCCGGTGCTCTGCACCACCTCGTGAACCTCCAGCACGTTGGGGCCGCTGAAGGCCTCGCGGGGCAGGCTGCCGCTGCGGGCATGGCCCTGCCGGAAAGCGTCACTGTTCGTCCACGCCTCGAAGGCCTCGCGGCTTTCCCAGAAGGTCAGGACGACGAACGGTTCTCCCGCCTTCAAGGGCCGCAGGACGTGGTTGGAGATGAAGCCGGGCATCCCGTCCACCAGCCCCGCGCGCTCGCGGAAGCGGGCCTCGAACTGCCCAAAGTACTCGGGGTTGACGTAAATGCGGTTGGCGACAGTGATCATGGCAGCCCTCCTCCGGCTCAACTTGACAGGCAGCTTAACGGTTGGCGAAGTCGTACACGAACTGTTCCTGGGCGGCCGTCTCGACCGTGCCGGGCCGCGCCTCCCGCACGCGCCCGATGGCCTGCTCGGGGGGCATCCCGGCCTGGGTGAGCAGGCAGGCGGCCACCAGGCCCGCTCGCCCCAGCCCGCCCCGGCAATGCACCACGACGGTGCGCCCGTCGAGGAGCTGCTCCATCAGCTCGTCCAGAAAGACCGTGAAGGCCTCCGGATCGTCCGGCACCGCGCGGTCACGGATCGGGCAGGCCAGGACGGTCAGGGCCCGCTCCTGCGCCAGCGCGTGGTATTCGGCAATCCCCAGCAGGTCGAACTCGTGGGCCTCGATGAGGGGCGCGAGGACGTTCACCCCCTGCCGCGCGAGCCGGTCGAGGTCGGCGGCGAGATCGCGGTCATGCATCACGCCCGCCTGAAGCACGCTCGCGCCCTTCTTGCCCGGCGCGAAGGTCAGGCCCAGGCGGCCTGGCCAGAGCGCGGTGTCGATCCAGTCCACACGGATGGGGTGCGTCTCGCTGGTCACGCGCTCAGCCTTCCCGCAGCCAGCGTGCGGCATCGAGGGCGTGATAGGTGATGATGGCGTCCGCTCCCGCCCGCCGCATCCCGGTCAGGGTTTCGAGGACCGTGCGCCGCTCGTCCATGTACCCGGCCTGCACGGCGGCCTTGACCAGCGCGTACTCGCCGCTGACGTTGTAGGCCACCAGCGGCAGGTCGAAGCTGTCACGCAGCAGCCGCAGGATATCGAGGTAGGCCAGGGCGGGCTTGACCATCAGGTAATCCGCACCCTGCGCCGCGTCCAGCCGCGCCTCGCGCAGCGCCTCGCGCTCTCCACCGGCCGGGTCCATCTGGTAGGACGCGCGGTTGCCGACACTGGGGGCACTGCCCGCCGCGTCCCGGAAGGGGCCGTAGTAGGCGCTGGCGTACTTGACGGCGTAGCTCATCACCGGGACGTGTTCGAAACCTGCGGCGTCGAGGGCGGTGCGAATCGCCGCCACCTGCCCGTCCATCATCGCACTCGGGGCCACCACGTCCGCGCCCGCTCGCGCCTGCGACACGGCGGTCCGGGCGAGGAGTTCGAGGGCGGCGTCGTTGTCCACCGTCCAGTCGCCGTCCTGCGTCTGGCACAGCGGCCCGCAGTGCCCGTGGTCGGTGTACTCGCACAGGCAGGTATCGGCGATGACGGTCAGGTCGGGCAGTTCGGCCTTGATCGCGGTCGCGGCCCGCTGGATCACGCCGCCCTCGGCGTAGGCCTGGCTGCCCTGGGGGTCCTTCTCGTCGGGAATCCCGAAGAGGATCACGCTGGTGATGCCCAGGTCGCGGGCCGTTCTGGCCTGTTCCACTGCCCCGGCGACACTGTGGCGGCTCACGCCCGGCATGGTGGCGATGGGGAGTTCGGTGTCCTGCTCATGCACGAACAGCGGGTGAATGAAGTGCTGCGGCGTCAGGGTGACCTCGCGCATCAGGGCGCGCAGGCCAGCGGTACGGCGCAGGCGACGGGGACGGTCCAACATGCCAAGCAGGCTAGCGCAGGCGCGGCAGCGGGAATGGAAGGGGGAGCGGCGGACAGTGTGGGGAGAGGCCACGAGCGATGCTCCCCTCTCCGCTTCGCTTTGCAATTCAAGAGAGAGGACCTGTTAGGCGGTCCTGCCCGCCCCCTCCCGCCTCACACCACGAACGCCCGCAGCCCCCGTTCCCGGCAGGCGCGCAGCAGGTTCTGCCGGGTGGCGGCGACCACCTCCGGGTCCGGGTGGGCGAGGGTCAGGACCGTTCGGGCACGGCCCGCCGCGTCCGTTCCACTCCGGGCACTGAGGGCCGCACCACCGGGCGTGGCGAGCAGAACCGCGAGGGCGGGCTCATCCGGCGTGTCCGGCAGCGTGACGTATTCGCGGACCTCTCCGCCGCCAGGCATCAGGGGTGACCCAGGCGGCGGGCCGCGTCCTGGGCAGCTTCCTCACCCCAGACCCGCGCGGCGACGGCCAGGGCCGCGTGGAGGGCGGGCAGGCCGCCGGGCGTGCTGGTGAGGGCGTCGTCGGCCACGACCTCGCCGGGGCGGACGTCGTCCGGAGCATAGCCCCAGAGGGTGTCGGCGAGGTCGGCGGGACCCCCGACCAGACGGCCGCGCAGCAGACCCGCGTCCCCCAGCAGCAGCAGGCCACTCCCGCTGGCCCCGGTGGGAAGCGCGGCGTGGCGGGTGAGGAACTCGCGCAGCAGGGGGTCGCGGGCCGCCTTCTGCGCGCCGGGGCCACCGGGGACCAGCAGCGCGGCGGGTTCGGGGAGGGCGGCGTACAGCACGTGCGGTGTGCTGACCAGGCCCCCGGCCGTCACGATGCTGGCCCGCGAGCGGTTCACGGTGCGCGCCCGGCCCTCGCCGCCACACAGGCGGCACACGGCCACCATCAGGCCCAGTTCCAGTTCGCTGACCCCCGCGTAGACGGGAATGGCGACGACAGGACCTTCCGTCTCCTGATCGGGCTGGCGGCCGGGCGGGTCCGTCATGGCTGGAGGGGTTGCACGCGGTATACCCGCCGCGCGTCGGGCGGGCCGACTTCACCGCGCCCAAGCAGCAGGGTGATCGCGTCCGGCGTCAGGCGCTCGATCCGCGTCAGGTAGGCGCGCAGGGTTTCGGGGCTGTCGAAGCGGCGGGGGTGAGGGTCGTCCTCCACGCGCAGGTCCAGCCAGGCCATACTGGCAGCAGCCCCGCTCATACGGCTTCCGTCCGGTTCCTTGCCCGCCGGAAAAACGCCGGAGGGCCAGCCATCTCCCGGAAGCCGTACGTTCTCCCTGCGGTCGGATTTCCAGGTTTACAAGGAAACCTTTCCACCAGAGGCCAGATCATAGTTCGCGCAGGTCCTCCCAGAGCTGCCAGCCGACGCCGGGCGGGGTGGCTTCCAGCAGCGGTTCGAGGGCCTGGCTGGCGGCCTCGGCGTCCGCGTGCAGGGCGTCACCGTTCGGCTTGTCGTCGTAGACGCGCAGGACCGTGAACTGGTAAAAGGTCTGCCCGGCGGTCGGTTCGCCGTTCTCGAAGAAGGCGAAGGGGGGCTGCACCGCGTCCCACAGCACGTGGGCCTCGTCGAGTTCGTGGGGCAGGTAGTGTTCCAGGTCCACGTCGGCGTCTTTGGGGTGCCAGAGGTAGCCCTGGAGCAGGCGCACGGCGGCGCGGCCTCCCGCGTCCCCGTGGTCGTCAGTGGTGCTCATCGTCCCGCAGCATACCCGCTCCGGGCGCGAGGGGCGGGTGGATGAGGGACCGGTCAAGGCCCCGCCTCAAGACCGGGCGCGGGCCCGCCGCTGCCGGAGCAGGCGCACGGCAAACAGCGCGGCGACGACCAGCGCGGCGATCAGTGGCGCCGTGTGGTCCTTTTTCACCCCCCACCAGTAGTGCAGCACGCCCAGGCCGACCGCGACATACACGAGCTGATGCAGCCGCTGCCACCGCGCGAAGCCCATCCGGCGCACGGCATCCCGCGTACTCGTCAGGGCCAGGGGCACCAGCAGCACCAGCGCGGCGAAGCCGACGGTCACGAAGGGCCGCTTCAGCACGTCCTCCAGCACGACGCCGGGGGTAAAGGCGTGGTCGAAGAGGTAGATCAGAAAGTGCAGCGCGGCGTACACGAAGGCGAGCAGGCCCAGCGCCTTGCGGACGCGGGCGGGCCAGGTCCAGCCGGTCAGCAGACGCAGGGGCGTGCAGGCCAGCGAGAGAATCAGCAGCGCCAGCGCCAGTTGTCCGGTTTGCAGCAGCGCCCGCTGCACCGGATTGGCGCCGAGTGCCCCGGTCACCGCGTCGAGCAGCAGCCCGCCCACCGGCAGCAGCCCGCCCACCACGATGCCCGGCCCCAACCAGGGCAGCGGGCGGGAGGCGCGGCGGGGCGCAGGGCGTGGGGCGGCGCGCGCCTGCTCCGTTCCGCCCTCACTCCGCCCCTGCCGGGAAAGCACCGGAAAGTCCTTCATCCCAAGAACTCCATCCTTCTCCCGGCTCAGAAGAAGCGGCGCAGGTCCATGCCGCTGTAGAGGTGCGCGACCTGATCGGCGTAGCCGTTGAAGGGCAGGGTCGGGCGGCGGCGCAGTTCCCCGATCCGGCGCTCGGTCGCCTGGCTCCAGCGCGGGTGCGGGACCGCCGGGTTCACGTTGGCGTAGAAGCCGTACTCGTCCGGGGCGGCGAGTGCCCAGGTGGTCTGGGGCTGCTCCCGCGTCAGCGTGATGCGGACGACCGACTTGATGCTCTTGAAGCCGTACTTCCAGGGCACGACCAGCCGCAGCGGCGCGCCGTTCTGGTTGGGCAGGACGCGCCCCTGGAGGCCGACCGCCATGAAGGTGAGGGGATGCAGGGCCTCGTCCAGCCGCAGGCCCTCCACGTAGGGCCAGGCGAGGACGGAGCTGCGCTGGCCGGGGAACTGCTTGGGGTCCTCCAGGGCGGTGAACTTCACGTATTTCGCCTTGCTGTTCGGCTCGACGCGGCGCAGCAGCGCGGCGAGGGGAAAGCCCAGCCAGGGCATCACCATCGACCAGCCCTCCACGCAGCGCATGCGGTAGATGCGGTCTTCGAGGGGGAACCACGACTCCAGGGTGTCGATGTCCACCCGCAGCGGCTTGCGGACCTCGCCGTCGATCAGGACGGTCCAGGGGCGGGTTTTCAGGCTCCCCGCCAGGCGGGCGGGGTCGTCCTTGCCGAGGCCGAACTCGTAGAAGTTGTTGTAGGTGGTGGCCTGCGCGTAGGGCGTGACCGCCTCCGAGGTGTCGTAGGGGCCAAGGGGACGGCGGGCCTGGGCGAGCAGTTCGCCGGGCGCACTCTCGGCGGCGGCCCCGGGGCGGCGGGTCAGGAGTTCGAGGCCGCCGCCCAGCAGGGCGACCGTGCCGGTGAAGAGGACGGCATTCTTCAGGAATTCGCGGCGCGGGCGCACCGGGGGGGTTTGTTCTGCGTCGTCGCGTTCGGGGAGGTCGGGAGGCGTTCCGGACATCAGGTTCTCCTTCGCGGGAACAGCGGGGCCAGGAAGAGCGCGGCGGGCGAGTTCACCCCGACAGTCTGGTCCCCTGCTCCTTTACCTATAAGCGTCCCGTTGCCATTTGGATCACCCGCCGCCGCTCTCCCCGGCTTCCCCCTCCAGCAGCCCCAGGGCGTCGCGGACCCGCAGCGTTCCAGGCTCCCAGCCCGGATGAAGGGCACGCAGCACCGCTTGCGGCCGGGGGTGGCGCTGTTCCAGGGCGCGGCCCGCCTCGCGCCAGATGCCGGGGCGGAAGGGGGCCAGGGGCGGGTCGGTCAGGGCGTCGCGCAGCCAGCGCAGGGCGCGTTCGCCTTCCAGAATGGTCGCGCGGGCCTCCAGCGCCAGCAGTTGTGCGCTCAGGCCGGGGTCCGCGTCGTGGGTGCCGGGCAGGCCCGCCTGCACCCGGCGGATCAGGGCGTGCGCGCGGTTGATCTCGGCCAGGGCCGCGCCGTCCTGCCCGGCCCGCAGCAGCGCCTCCGCATACAGGGCGCGGGCCTGCGCCTCAGCGTAGGGGTGGTCGGTCATGGCGAGGGCTCGGGTGGTGTACTCCAGCGCAACCCGGGGATCGGGGTCGGCCAGGGCGCGGCTGAGGTGCAGGTCGAAGGCGAGCACCTGTTCGCGGTCACTCGCCGCGGGCGGGCGGGCCAGGTGCGCGTCCAGCAGCGCGCGGGCGTGGGCGAGGTCGGGATGGTCGCGGCGTGCCCCGGCGAACGGCTGGAGGTACGGCAGGCCCAGGCCGCGCGTGAGGTACGCGAGGGCGATCCGGTAATGGGTGCGCCGGGTGCGGTACTCCGCCTCCGAGCGCCGGGGACCGGGCCGGGCGAGCAGGCCCAGGGCGCGGGTGGCGTCCGCCAGCGCCGCGTCCGGCTGGCCCAGCGCCAGCAGGATCGGCACCCCCTCGCTGAGCAGGCGGGCACGCAGCACGCCGTCGCCCCAGCCGCCCCAGTCCTGCCCGGCGGGCAACAGCGCAAGCGCGCGGTGCAGAAAGGCGCGGCCCTCGGCGGGGCGGCCCAGGCGGCGCAGGGCGGTCGCGGCGCGGGCCAGGGCGCGGGCGCGTTCCTCGGCGCCGCCTCCCGCCGCCTCCAGGCGCCCGGCGGCGTCGGTGAGGGCACTGAGCGCGGCGTGCGGCTGGCCCAAGCGCAACCGCAGATCGCCCTCCTGGTACAGCGCGCGGGCAGCGAGCAGCGGACTCCCGGCGGGGACGAGGTGGAGGTGCCGCAGCGCCTCCGGCCAGCGGCCCGCGTCCTTGGCGATCAGCCCGCGCCAGAGGTGCGCCCGCCCGCCCCCGTGCGCGGTGCGCGGGTCGGTCGCCGCCCGGGTGGCCGCGCCCAGGTCGCCGCGCCAGCGGGCCAGGGCCGCCTGCACCAGCAGCGCGTCCGCCTGCGCTGCCGCCGTCCAGCCGTCCGGCGGTCCCGCCAGCGCGGCCACGAGTTCCGGGTGGGCGAGTTGCGCGGTGGCGGCCTCGAAGTTCCCGGCGTCCACGCTGCTCTCCGCGAGTTTCACCCGCGCCCAGCCGCGCGCGGCGGGATTCGGGGATTCCAGCAGGGTGAAGAGCGCGTCGCGGGCGCGGGGGTCGTCGTACTCGCCGCGTCCGGCGTGGTGGGCGGCGACGGCGCGGGCCAGCGCCTCGCGGGTGTCCCCCCGCGCGCCCGCCCGCACCTGCGGCCAGAGGGGCGGGAGGTAGCGCCCGTCGTCCGGGTATGCGGCGACGTGCGTGGCGAGGGCGGCCCACTCGCCCAGCGCGGCGAAGGCGGCCAGCCGCGCCGGGGCGAGGTCGGGCGTGGGCGGCGCGGCCAGCAGGCGGCGCAGCGCCGCGTCCCGCTCGCGGGCAGGCACCTGGGGCAGCGCGGCCCGGAGCGCCGGAACGGGTGCCCACGCCGCGCCGCTCCCTTGCAGCAGCGCGCGGGTGTGCGGGGGCAGGGCGGCGACCGGCGTCCCGAGCGCGGCAGCCAGCGCCGCCTCCGGCACCGCCCCGTCTCCCCCCCCCGGCAGGGCCGCGAGCGCCGCCGCCAGCCGCCGCACGTCCGGGTCGGCCAGCAACCGCTCGGGGGCCGCGCCGTCCGGCCCGCTCCCGGCCAGCAGCGTGAGGCGGTCGAGGTGGCGGCCCGTCTCGCGCACCAGCGCGTCAGCCCGTTCGCGCGTGACCCCCAGCCGGGCCATCAGGTAGGCGCGGGCCTCGGCGGGGGTGGGGGGGCGCAGCTCGATGACTTCCGCCAGACCTTCCGGCAACCCTGCCGCGTCCTCCAGTGCGAGCAGCACGGCCACTCCCGCCGGAGCGCGGCGCAGCAGGTGTTCGGCGGCCCAGGCGGCGGGCGGGGCGGGCGGGCCCTCCGGGGAACGGGGCGGCTCCCCGGCAAAGTTCAGGTCCGCCGTCACGCGGGCGAACAGCGTCCCGGGGGGCGGGGGAAAGGCACGCCGGGCAGCGTCCCCCTGCGCCTGCGCGCGTTCCGCGAAGGACGTGCCTGCCGGGGGCAGGGCCAGGACGCCCGAGGCGTCGCCCGTCAGGTTCAGCCGCCGGACTTCTCCTCTCCCCAGGGCGGACAGGGCGCGTTCCAGATGGTCCAGCAGGACGGTCTTGCCCGCCCCCGCCCGCCCGGTGACGATCAGCCGGGGCGCGCGGCCCGCGCGGACGCCAGCCAGGAACTGCTTGTACGCGCGTTTCTTGCTGCGGCCCAGCAGTTCCAGTTCGTCGGGGAGCGGCGCGGGGGGCAGGCTGGCGGGCGCGGCTTCCTCGGCCAGCGGTCGCCCCGCCTCCCGCGCGAGGTCCGCGAGGATGGCGCGCAGCGCGGCCTTGTCGGCAGGCGTCCCCACGTCCCGGTACACGATGTTCCGCACCGAGGCGGAGTTCGCGCCCCGCGTCCCCATCTCGGCCTCCAGCCAGCGCAGGCTGCCGCGCACGCCGCGCCCCGGGTCACGGGCGGGCGGGAGGTGGGCGCGCAGGTCGGCCAGGATGCCTTTCCAGTCCAAGGTAAGCCGAGGCTACCACTCCCGGCCAGGTGCGTTGGACCGGGTGCAACAAAGGGGGGCATAGCGTGTGCCTGACGATCTCGTCAGACTCTGTGGCCCGCGCTGTGTATACTCGGTCCAGTTTTCCAAAGTCCCACCGCTCCCCCAGGAGGAACCCATGCGCCAGACCCCCATACGCCCGGCTCTCGTGACCCTTGCCCTCGCCGTTGCCGTCAGCGCCAGTGCCCAGCAGACCCAGGGCCAGCAGGCCGCCCAGGCCCTCTACGACCAGGGCAAGTGGCAGGAAGCGGCGACCGCCGCCGCCGCCCTGAACACCAGCGCGGGCTTTGCCCTGGCCGCCGAGGCCACCACCGCCGGGGCCAGCGTCAGCCCGGACAACCAGAAGAAGGGGCTGTTCGAAAAGGCCCAGGGGTACGCCCGTCAGGCCATCGCCCTCGACAAGAACAACGCCGACGCCTACTTCGAGCTGGCGCGTGCGCAGGGCCGCCTGGCGCAGTTCGTGGGCATCCTCCAGAGCCTGAACCTCGCCGGGGACGTGAAGAAGAATCTCGACCAGGCCATCCGTCTCCAGCCCAACATGGCCGGGGCCTACGTCGCCCTGGGCCTCTGGAACGCCAACCTCGTCAGCAAGGGTGGAGCGGCGACCTTCCTGACCGGGGCCAAGAAGAGCCAGATTGCCCCCAACTTCGAAAAGGCCATCGCGCTGGAGCCGAACGTGGCCGTCCACCGCATCGAGTACGCCAACGCCCTGCTCCTGACGGGCAACAAGGCGGGCGCCGTCGCGCAGCTCCAGAAGGCGGTCACCATCCCCGCCACCACCTACTGGGAACAGCGCGACCTGGACGCGGCGAAGGCGAAGCTGGCGAGCTTGCAGTAGAGCAATCAGCGGTCAGCACCGGGAGCCTCAGCCATAGCTGGGGCTTTTTGCTTTTTGCTGACGGCTGAAAGCTACCCATTCAGCAGCGTCACCGCCCCCGGCAGCACCTCCACCCGCACCCCCAGCACCCGCCCCGCCAGGTCGCCGTCGAGGTGCAGGTAGGTGGGCCGCGCCCAGGTGACCGTCGCCGCGTGTCCGGCCGCATGATGAACGCGCGGGTGGCCGAGGTGACGACCGGGCAACACGCGGCCCATCAGCGCCAGGAGTTGCGCGCGGGTGACGGGACCGCTCGCTAGGGCATTGAGCAGGCCGTCGCGGGCGTCGGAGGCGGGGCTGATCCGGAAGCCGCCGCCGTAGCGCGTGCCGTTCATCACGGCGGCGAGGCAGCTTGGCCCGGCATACCTCACCCGACCGTCCACCTCGACCGTCACGGGCGTGAGGGTCAGGTCCCGCAGCGCGGCGAGAGCGGCCCAGGCGTAGCGCCCGAAGCCGGACAGCCGGGCGGGGGCATGCAGCATCAGGGCGGTCACCTGGGCGTCGAAGCCCATGCCCAGGCCGTTCAGGAGCAGATGCGAGCTGCCCGCCCCTTCCCCGGCCAGGATGGTCGCGCGCAGGGCGTCCACCCGCCGCGGGGCAAAGGTGAGGCGGTCCAGGGCCGAGGCAAAGTCCCCGGCCCGCAGCCCCAGCATGCCCGCGAAATCGTTCCCGCTGCCCAGCGGCACGATGCCCAATGGGCGCCCGGTGCCGACCAGCGCGGGCAGCAGTGCCGCCACCGTGCCGTCCCCCCCACCGCCAGCACCGCGACTTCCGGCGGGAGGGCCTGCACGCGGGCCAGGGCGCCAGCGCCGCTGGGTTCGCTGATTAGCTCGAAGGGAAGGCCACGGGCGCGCAGTTCCGCCTCCAGCCGGGGCCACGCGCGCCGGGCCAGACCACGTCCGGCGGTGGGGTTCAGAACGACGGCGTAGGGCCGGGCAGGAAGGAGCCGGGCAGAAGGGGCATCGGTCACGTCAGGCACAGGATAGGGGGCCTCTCCCCCACTCACGACCAGTCCGCAGGCCGCTCCGCCAGGCCGAAGAACCACGCGATGGCCTGCGCGATGCGCCCCGACGCCTGCCCGTCCCCGTATGGGTTGCGGGCGGCGCGCATCCGGGCCAGCCCCTCCTCGTCGTCCAGCAGGCCGTTCAGCACGGCGCGCATCTGCTCGGGATCATTTCCGGCCAGTGTCAGCACGCCTGCCTCCACCCCCTCGGGCCGCTCGGTCACGTTGCGGAGGACCGCCACCGGCACGCCGAGCGCCGCCCCCTCCTCCTGCAAGCCGCCGCTGTCGGTGGCGAGCAGCATGGAGGCGGCCATCAGGGGCGCCATCTGCGCGTAGTCGAGCGGTTCGGTGAGTTCGAAGTTGGGGAGCTGCCCCAGCGCAGGCCGCACCGCTTCCTGCACGGCGGGGTTCAGGTGAACTGGATAGACGAAATGGGTGTCCGGGTGAGCGCGGGCCACGTCTGCCAGCGCCTCCGCCATCTCCGCCATCACCGGCAGGTTCTCGCGGCGGTGCATGGTGACGGTGACCAGACGTTGCCCGGCGTCCAGCTTCGTCTGCCATTCGGGCCGCAGGGACACCCGGCCCGCCACCTCCCGCACAGCGTCCACCGCCGTCTGCCCGGTGACGAAGATGCCTTCTTCCGCCTTGCCTTCGCGCAGCAGGTTCGCCTGGCTGCCGGGCGTGGGCGCGAAATCGAGGGTGGAGAGCACGCCCGTCAGGCGGCGGTTGGCCTCCTCGGGAAAGGGTTCCCGCATGTTGCCCGACCGCAGCCCCGCCTCAACGTGCCCGACCGGGATGCCCTCGTAAAAGGCGCTGAGGGCCACGCAGAAGGAGGTGGTGGTGTCACCGTGGACCAGCACCATGTCCGCCCCCATCTCGCGCAGCTTGCGGCCCGCCTGGGGCACGATGCGCCCGGTCAGTTCCGCGAGGGTCTGCCGCTCGGTCATCACGTTCAGGTCCTCGTCGGGGGTCAGGCCGAAGACGGCCAGCGCCTCGTCGAGCATCTGGCGCTGCTGCCCGGTCGAGAGGATCAGCGGCGTGAGGCCGGGCTGCCGCTGAATGGCCGCGTACACCGGGGCCATCTTGGTCGCCTCGGGCCGCGTGCCGAAGGCGAGGACAATGCGTTTGGGCTGGAGAGGACGGGCCAGGTCGGTCATCGCGGTCACGGTATCAGAGTGCCGTCCCGGTGGGCGGGCGATGGCGGGGGTAAGGGAGAGCGGTCAGCTTTGAGCTTGGGACTGACGCGAAACTTGTTCCTTTACGGAGAAAGGGAAACAGAGATTCCTTGTGCTGGGACGGCTGCGCCGTCCACCCCCCTCCGCACCGCTCTCCTCACCCCCCCTGCCCGGGCGTGACGGCGGCCGCTTCCCGGTCGAGCGCGCGCACGCGGCGGTAGGCCACGAACCACAGGCACAGCAGCACGACCACCACCGTCCCCAGAATCGCGGGCAGCGGCACGCCCTGCGCCAGCATCCCGATCACGCCGCAGGCCAGCGCCACCAGCCACAGGATCACGGCGGTCCGGCGGGCCGAGGCGGTGCGGGCCAGGACCCGGTGGTGGATGTGGGTCTTGTCGGGGTGCCCCAGCGGATTGCGGATGCCGCGCGCCAGCCGCCCGATCACGACCTGGGTGGTGTCGAGGATCGGGAGGGCCATCACGATCAGCGGGACGAGCAGGCTGGCCCCGGCGCTGACCTTGAGGGTCCCCAGCAGGCTGACGGCGGCCAGCGTGTAGCCGAAGAGGTAGGCGCCCGCGTCGCCCATGATGATGCGGCTGGGGTTGAAGTTGTGGCGCAGGTAGCCCAGTGCCGCCCCCGCCAGGCCCGCCAGCAGCACGACCGCCGCGGCCCGGTCCGCGAACTGCGCGGCCGTGACCAGCAGCACCATGCTCGCCACGAAGCCCACACCGCCCACCACGCCGTCCACCCCATCCATCAGGTTGACGGCGTTGGTCAGGCCCACGATCCACAGGACGGTCAGCAGGATGCTGAGGGGACCGTTGACCGCGTGCGGCAGCACCGGCATAAACGGAATGGCATTGAAATCCACCTTCAGGCCGTTCACGATCAGCAGCACGGCCGCGAGCATCTGCACCAGCAACCGGAAGAGGGGCGAGAGGCCGAACTGGTCGTCGATAAAGCCCACCAGCACCAGCAGCGACGCGCCCAGCAGGATCGCCAGGACCTGAATATTCACCTGCTCGATCACGATGGGCCGCAGCGCCCAGGCCACCACCACACTCACGAGAAAGCCCGCGAAGATCGCCAGGCCGCCCGCGTTGGGCAGCGGTTCCTTGTTAAGGCGGCGGGCGTTGGGCATATCCGCCCACCCCACCTTGATTGCGAACTCCCGCACGCGCGGGATAAACCGCCAGGTAAACACCCACGCCGTCAGGAACGTGAGCAGCACGCTGAGAAAACCGCGCCCGAACAGATCCGCGATACCGAATTGCGCCGCGAGCGCCTTGAGGGACTCCATAAGCTGACCGGAGTCTAAAGGCTGGGGGTGAGGGGAGGGCAGAGGACTTACGCGAAACTCTGTTCTGGTGGGTGGTGGGAAACCGCGCTTTCCTCCGCTGGGACGGCTTCGCCGTCCACCCCCCTCCCAGCCTCCCCCGCAAGGGGGGACTCATAGAGCTGCCCAGCAGAGGAGCGAAGAACCTCATCCGCACGCACTCAGCTTTTGAATCGCGTACGTCCTAAGCGAAGAGCAGAGGGCAAAACTCAGCCAAGGCTCCAGCTTCAGCATTTTCCGGCCCTCTGCTCTCTGCCCCCTACTTCGTCCCGTAAATCCGGTCCCCCGCGTCCCCCAGCCCCGGCACGATGTACCCGTGGTCGTTCAGCCGCTCGTCCACAGCGGCGGTCACGATCTCCACGTCGGGGTGGTCGCGCTCGATCACGGCGATGCCCTCGGGCGCGGCGAGGATGGACATCAGCTTGATGCTGTGGGCGCCCGCCGCTTTCAGGGACGCGATGGCCGCCGAGGCGCTGCCCCCGGTGGCGAGCATCGGGTCGGTGAGGAACACGCGGCGTTCCGCGATGTCGGCGGGGAGCTTGTTGTAGTAGGCGACCGGCTGGAGGGTCTGGGGATCGCGGTACAGGCCGATATGCCCCACCTTCGCGGCGGGCACCAGATTCACGATGGCGTCCGTCATCACCAGCCCGGCGCGCAGGATGGCGACCAGCGCTAGCTTCTTGCCGCTCAGCATTGGGAATTCGCCTTCCTGAAGAGGCGTTTGCAGGCGGGTGGGTTCCAGTTCCAGGTCGCGCATCGCCTCATAGGCGAGCAGCATGGACACCTCGGCGGCGAGTTCGCGGAATTCCTTGACGCCGGTGTGAACGTCGCGCATCAGGGAGAGCTTGTGCTGAACGAGGGGATGGGTGACGACGGTGAGCATGGCCTCACGATACCCGGCGGGCGGGAAGGGACGAGTGATGAGGAGGAGGGCAGGCCCCCAGGCCTCTCGGTCTTCCTCATCACTCATCGCTCAACCCTCATCCCTGCCTACCCCGGCAGCCGCGCCAGCGCGTGCCGGGCACGCGGCAACTTCAGGCGCCGCTGCCGGTCGAACTCGTAGGGTTCGTTCATCAGGAACCAGTACAGGTCGTGCAGATAGGTGAGGGCGAGGTAGGCGCGCAGCCGGGTGAGGGTCGCGGGGGCATGGTCGGGCAGAAAGGCGAGGGCGGCGTCCAGACTGGCGTCGCGGCTCAGCAGGTCGAGCGTGCCGGTCTTCAGCAGGGCGATGTCGCGCAGGGGGTCGTCCCAGCCCGCCTTGGTCCAGTCGATCACCAGCACGTCCCCGTCTGGCGCGATCAGGATGTTGTCGTGCCAGAGGTCGAGGTGGCAAAACGCCGCGGGCTGGTCGAGCAGGCCGCGTTCCAGCGGCTCCTCCACCGCGTCGAAGAGGTCATCGAGGGGATAGGCGGCCAGCGCGCTGCGAAAGCGTTTCAGGCGCTCGCGGACCCGTTTCAGGTCCACGCAGCCCTGCCGCTCGCGGTGAAGCGCTCCCAGAATCTCGCGCAGGCGGGGCAGGGCGGCGGGGATGTCGGCGGCGCGCAGGGGCCGCCCCGGAAAGCGGCGCAGGATCAGGGCCTCGACGCCGTCGGCCTCCACGGTGTCCACCACCCACTCGCCCAGGTCGGCGCGGCGCATGTTCTGCGCCTCCAGGCGATGTTCGCCCCGCTGGTTGCGGTACACCTTCACGACCACGTCGCCGCCGGGCGCGGCGTACACCCGGCTCTGCATCCCCGTGTCCATCGGCGTCAGAGGACCGAAGCGGGCTTCCAGCACGGGGAAACGCGGAGTTGGCAGGCCGCCCGGAATCACCCGCGCATGATAGCGGGGGCGGCGGGGAAAGAAGGCCCGTCCCCCGCTTTACCGCTCGGGCGGCAGCTTTTCCAGCAGTCCGACCAGCCGGGGATCGAGGCTGCGGCCCGCCTCTTCCCGCACGCGCGCCGCGTCCCCCGCATGCACGGAGGCGTTGGCCACGGCGAGAATCCGGGCGTAGAGGGGGATGTCCTCACCGGCCAGCCGGTCCGGGTCACCCTGGCCGTCCCAGCGTTCGTGGTGGTGGCGGATGGCCTTTTGCGCCTGGGCCAGATGCGGCACGCCGTGCAGGAAGTTCGCGCCCACCTGGGCGTGTCCGGCCTCGTCGTGGAGCTTGCCGATGTCGTGCAGCATCGCGCCGTACCACAGCTCTTCCAGTTCGCGCTCGGCCAGGCCCACCGCGCGGCCCAGCCGCATGGCGGTGTCCGTCACGGCCTGACCGTGCCCCACGGCGTCGAACTCGCGACTCTCGGCGGCCTCGACCATCGCCGAGGCGATCTGCCGCGCCGCCTGCCGCCACTCGTCGCGGGAGTCCAGCAGGCCCAGCAGCGGCGCGGCGGCGGCGGCCCAGCGCGTCACCGCCTCCTGCTGTTCCGGCGAGACGCCTTCCGGGGAGGTGCGGTCCAGCACCAGCGCGCCCAGATTGCGGCCCCGGTCGCTGAGCGGCACCGCCAGCGTCAGGGGCACGTCACGCATCCCGGCCTGATCCAGCCGGGTCTGCACCTCGGGCGGGTTCAGCCGGTACAGCTCCCGGCTACCGTCCGCCAGGAGCCGGGGCCGCATCCCGGTCCAGGGGCCACTCAGCACCGTGCCGACCAGCGACCGCGGATAACCGAACACGGCGGCCACGTGGTCCTGCCCCCGGCGCAGCACGGCGTACCCCTGCGCCTCACCGCCCAGCAGCGTGACGGCGTGGGCCAGGGCACCTTCCAGAATGCCCTCGGTGGTGGGCCGGGCCAGCAGGTCGGCCAGCACGCGGGTCGCGTCGGGCGGCTCGGCGGGCGGTACGACTCCGGTTTGACG
Organism: Deinococcus metallilatus; assembly: GCF_004758605.1. Taxonomy (NCBI): domain Bacteria; kingdom Thermotogati; phylum Deinococcota; class Deinococci; order Deinococcales; family Deinococcaceae; genus Deinococcus; species Deinococcus metallilatus. The sequence continues at coordinate 1,179,280 of NZ_CP038512.1, read as the reverse complement.
GGGATCAGGCCCGGGCGTCGGCGCGGGCTGCGGACGGGAGCGTCGGAACACGTTCCGCCCAGTATACCCGCGCTACCCTGCCCAGGTGACGCGCCCCTCCTCCCCCACCCTCCCCCGTTCCCCCTCCTCGCGGGTGACCGCCGCCGTCGAGCGCGGGTACGCGGCCTATGCGCGGCGGGCGCAGGCGTGGACGGCGCGCTACCAGGAGCGGGGCGGGCGCGTCTTCTGCGGCGCGGGCTGCTTCGCGTGCTGCAACATGCCGATCCGTGTCAGCCTGGCCGAGGCCCTGGTGACCGCCCAGGCCCTCACGGACGAGGAGGCCGCGCGGGTGGAGGCGCACGCCCGCCAGGTCCTGCACAATGCCCGCACGGCCCCCGACGAGGACGTGTACGTGGAGCGCCACCGCACGGAGGTCGGCTTCTGCCCGCTGCTTGACCGCGAGAGTGGCGGCTGCACCCGCTACGACGTGCGCCCCACCCGCTGCCGCGACACCTTCAGCGCCCTGCCTGCCCGTTACTGCGAGGCCGGAGCCTGGGAGGCCATGACCCGCCGCGAGCGCGAGCAGTACCGCCGGGAGGTGGCGCGCACGCCCGGCACCGACGGTGAGCTGCATTTCATCGCGCCGCTGGAACATCTCTCCGAACCCGTCTGGGAAGCCGCCGCCAAAGCCATGCGCGCCGAGTGGGGGCTGGAAGTCTGGGGGGATTTCTGGGTGCTCACGACACTGGCACGGGACGGGACGTTCATGGAACAGGTGGCGCGGGGAGACGCGCGGGGGGCGTGGCGGGCCGCGAAGGCGGCGGGACTGGCGCACCGGACGGTGTTGGAACTCGGCTGAGCGCGGGTCGAAGGGTTCTGTTCGGGGGGTGCGGTTCGGACGACCAGAGTTTGACAAGATGGGATGCTGGCCTCTCTGGCGTCCGGCAAGAAGGGCCGCACCGCTCCCATGAGCAGGAACGGTGCGGCGCTTGACCTGCTCCTAGAAACTGCTGCTTCCGCCCAGACGTACGCCCTGGTAGTAAGCGTAGGCGGCGGCGTAGCAGGGCGGTTCCTTGTACCAGCTTTTCGCGGCGCAGATGCCTTTCATGTTGACGTAAAAGGCGTCGTCCGTCGCCAGACGGTTCGCATCAGTCCGCTGGTAGACCTTGAGGTTGCGGTAGCCGAAGTCATGCACGTTGCAGGCGGGCCGGAAGTCCTCGCGGTAGCCCAGGCCCACGCCGTCGGGGGCGCTGCACCCGTCACGGCTCCAGTCCAGACCCGGGTACTGGGCATTCACCGCGCTCCGGTTCGCGTACTGGCTGTTGTAGGCGGCCACCGTGCCCCAGGCCACCCGCTTGATGTACGCGAGGCGGTCACTGGCGAGGTCCAGACCCGTGATGGCGGGGGCCGCGGGCCGCGTCATGTCAGCAGGCCGCTCCCCATACGCTTCCTGAAGGGCGGCGAGCAGGCCCGGATCGTTGCCGTACCGCGCCAGGATCGCCTGACTGTCCGCGTCCTGAAGTTCGGGGCGGCCAGCATAGGCGGCGGTCAGCGTACCGGGACCAGGGGTGCCGGGGGCAGCGGCGGTAGGGGCCGAGGCGGTGGGGTTCTGCCCACAGGCAGCGAGGGCGGTGACCAGGGTGACGGCGGCGAGGGTGACTCTCTTCATGCGCGGCTCCTGAGGGAAAGATTGTGTTGTTCCCCCAGTGTAACCCCCCAGGTGGAGAAAAAGGCCAGGGGTGGCTTTCACACAGGGCCACTGCAAAGTCCGTTCAGGAACATGGGTTGCCCTCTAGGACGCTCAATCTGTTGCCTCCCTTGAGGGGAGGTGGCTCGGAGGGGTAAGGGCCGGACTCGCAGAGCTGCGCAGCAGTGGGGTTGAGCGGGGCTGTGCGGACTCGGCACCTTTGCGGTCGTCCTGCCTTTACAGTGGCAACGCCGCCCACCCTCACGCGGAGGGGAGCGGCGTTGTCGGCCGTGCGGGTTATTTCCGGGCGGCCTCGATCAGCGCGGGCACGATCTGGTTCACATCGCCCACGATACCGTAGTCCGCGACCTTGAAGATCGGGGCCTCGGCGTCCTTGTTGATGGCGACGATGTATTTGCTCTTGCCCATGCCGGAGAGGTGCTGCACGGCCCCGCTCACGCCCAGCGCGATGTACGCCTTGGGCTGCACGGTCTTGCCGGTCTGGCCCACCTGCTCCGCGTAGGGCCGCCAGCCCGCGTCCACGACTGCGCGGGTCGCGCCCACGCCCGCCCCGATACGGTCCGCCAGCCCCTCGACGTAGGTGGCGAAGTTCTCGGGGCTGCCCACCCCGCGCCCGCCGGTCACGATCACGTCCGCTTCGGTCAGGGCGACGCGGCTGCTCTTCTCGACGCTCTTGCCGGTCACCTCCACGCGCGGCGCGGGCAGGTCGAGTTCCACGTCGTACTGCTCGCCCGCAGCGGCGGCGGGGGCAGCGGGCGCGAAGGACCCGGGCTTCACCGTCACCACGATCACCGGGGCCTCGGCCTCGACCGTCTCGGTCACGCGGGCCAGGTAGGTGTACCGCTGGGCCTGGAGCGCGTTGCCACTCGCGGAGAGCTGGATCACGTCTTCCAGGTAGGGTGCGTCGAGCTTCACCGCCACGCGCGGGGCATACTCACGGCCCGAGCGGCTCCCGCCGATGATGACGGTGCTGGCCTCGCCTTCCTGAGCGATCTGGGCGGTCGCGGCGGCCCAGACCTCGGCGTTGTAGTTAGCAAGCTGCGGCAGGTCCGCGACCAGCACCTGATCGGCGTAGCGCGCGGCCTCGTTCGCCACGTCCGCGACGCCCTGGCCCAGCACCAGCACGGTGACGGGGCCTTCACGCCCGGACTGCCGGGCCGCCGTGACCATTTCGAGGGTGGATTTGGCGAGCTTGCCGCCCGCGTGTTCGGCGACGATCAGGATCATGCGATCACCTTCGCTTCGTTCCGCAGGAGATCGAGGAGCTGTTCGGCGGCGGCCTGCGGGTCCTTGCCGTCGATCATCTTGTTCAGGCGGGCGCGGGTCTGGATTTCGCTGTTCACGACCCGGACCGCTGGCTGCGCGCCGTACTGGCCCAGGTCGTCCTTGCGGAGTTCCTTCTTCTTGGCCTTCATGATGTTGGGGAGGGTCGGGTAGCGCGGCTCGTTGAGGCCCTGCTGGGTGGTGACCACGGCGGGGAGGCTGGCGCGGAAGCTCTCGTTGCCGTCGTCCACGTCATGCCGCCCGGTGAGGGTGTCCCCCTCCAGTTGAAGCTCGTTGGTCCAGGTGAGCTGCGGCCAGCCCAGGCGTTCGGCGGTCGCGGCCCCCAGCGCCTGGCTGTCCCAGTCGGCTTCCTGGCCGCCGACCAGGATCAGGCCCGCGCCCTCGGCCTGCGCGACCTGCGCCACCACGCGGCTCAGCGCGATGGGGTCGAGCTTCTGGTCCGTCTCGACGTGGATGGCGCGGTCCACGCCCATCGCCAGGGCGGTCCGCAGGGCGTCCTCGACGCGCTTGGGGCCGACCGCGAGCGCGACGATCTCCTCGACGCCCCCACCGCCTTCACGCAGGCGCAGGGCTTCTTCCACGCCGTACTCGTCCATCCCGTCGATCACGAGGGTCGCGCCTTCGAGGTCCACGTTCTGGCCAGTGATCTTGACGCGAGCTTCCGCGTCGGGGACTTGCCGGACTAGGGTCAGGATCTTCATGGGTCCTCCAAGAATAGGTGACAGATACGCCCGCAGCAGCCTGCACACCGCGTATCCGAACACGCAGCATGGCAAATTAGACTCGGTTCAAGTTTAGCAGGGGCTTCAGGTTCCTTCCAGCGGAGCAGTTCCTGACTGCGGGACAGCCCTTCGCTTCCCCGTTCACCTGACGCCCCGCTTTCCGGTTCATAAATCGCCCGTAAAACTCATGAGGGGAAACGCTCATCCTGGTGAGTCAGGCTACAAACGACATGAAGAAGCTTCTTGCCCTGACCCTCAGCGCGGGCCTCGCCACGGCGGGCGCGCAAACCTACTCCAGCACTGGCATGAACGGCGTCGAGCTGGGCCTGACCGGCGGCTATGCGGGCGGCCTGAGCGGCGAGGTGTTCGTCCACGCCCCCAACGTTGCCGGGCCTATCGGCGTGAAGGCGGGCGTCAGCTTTACCCGCCCCAGTGACGCGATCAACGACAACGCGCCCATCGACCCGACCGGAACCCTCTTCCCCCCCACCTTCACCTATGGGCAGGCCAAACAGCAGGGCCTGGTGACCGAGTCGGGCAGCCGCGTGGTCGCCAGCCTCGACGGTACCTACAGCCTGGGTGAAGTGTCCCCAGGCCTGGGCACCACCCTGTATGCCGGTGGCCGCTACGGTCTGTTCCGCAGCACCGCCGACTTCGGTTCAAGCGGCAGCCAGACCTTCTCCAGCAGCGCCTTCGGTGTCGGCGCGGGCGTGATGGTCAGCTACGGCCTGACCGGCAACCTCAGCCTGGTGGGCGACCTGGGCATCGATCAGTTCTTCGGCTCCTCGATCACCGTCACCAGCAGCAACGGCAACAGCGATACCTTCACGCCCGGCGACGCTGGCTACAACAACGTCAGCAACGCCTTTGTCCGCCCCGGCACGGTCTTCAAGGCCCGCATCGGGATCAAGACCGGCTTCTGAGCGAGCGGCTCGGCCCCGCCCTCACCCCTCACCGGTGGGGGCCTTTTCCTGCCCGTCCCGCCGGGCCTCCAGCAGCGCCTGAAGCTGCGTGAAGGCGGCCACCACACGCGGAAACCCCAGGTATGGCACGCACAGCAAAAGCACCTCACGCACCTCCTGCTCGCTGGCACCGGCACGCAGGGCGCCGCGCAGATGGGTGCGGAGTTCGGCCGGGCTGCCCAGCGAAACCAGCAAGGCCGAGGCGACCAGTTCCTTGGTCTTCAGGTCCAGCCCGGGCCGCTCGTACACGGTGTCGTAGGCGAAGTCGCGCACGTACCGCATCAGGTCGGGGTCCAGCGCCGCCAGGCGGCCGAGGATACGCTCCTCCTGCGCGCCGAAAATATGGCGGCGGGCTACCCCTGTTCCCTCATCCTTGCCGTCGGTCATGCGGGGAGCGTAGCAGGCCCGCCCCCACAGAGAGGGCGGGCCTGGACGCGGGGGATTATTTCTTGAGCGCCTTGACGACGGCGGCGGTGAGGTCGGTCGCCGCGTTGTTGGCGTAGACCACCAGATTGGACTGGGCGGCCACGCGGCGGTCCATCACCACGCTGTAGCCGTTGCTCTTGGCCACGCTCGCCACCGCCGAGTTGATCCTGGAGGCGAGCGGCTTGAACTCGCCCTCCAGGCGCTTCTGGGCGTCCCGCTGGGCGCTCACGAAGCTCTGCTGCGCTTTCTGGAGGGCCTGCCGGTCTGCGGCGCTGCGCGTGCTGGCCGCTTTGGCCGCGAGGTTCTGGAGGTTCGTCTGCTTGGCTTTCAGGTCCGCGTCCAGCTTCTTGGTCAGGTTCAGGTAGGTGCTGCTCCCGGGCAGGGCCGCGACGGCCTGCTGCACGTCCACGAAGCCCACGCGGCTCCCCCGCTGCTGGGCGTGCGGCACAGTGGCGAGCAGCGCGAGCGGCAGGATCAGGAAGGCGTTTCTCATGGGTTCTCCTCTCTTCCGGCCGGGCGGCCGGGCAAGGCAAAGCCCCCGCAACCGCGCGGGGGCCGGGCTGGGGGCGGCGCTCTGGGCCAGCTTGACCCGGCAAACCCCGCTCCACTCGGTCAGGAAGGCCGGGAGGTCAGGGCTTGAGGGCCTTGAGGGCCGCGTCGGTCAGTTCGGTGCTGTTGTCGGCGTAGACCACCAGCCCGCTGCTGGCCGCCACGTTGCGGTCCATCACGATGCCGTAGCCGTTGGCCTTGGCGGCGCTGCTCACGGCGGCGTCCACGGCTTTCTCGACGGCGTCGACCTTGGGCTTCATCTGGTCGTCGTAAGCCTTGGCCTTGGCCTGGATAGTCTTGACCAGGGCGTCACGGTTCTGCTTCTCGGCGGCGGTGGCCGAAGCGCCCTTGGCGTCGATGGCCTTGATCTGCTGGTCGAGCGCGCCCAGTTCGGTGTTCGCCTTGTCCTGAATGGCCTTGATGTCCTTGTCGTTGGGGTGGGCAGACAGCAGCTTCTGCACGTCCACGAAGCCGATCTTCTGGGGAGCGGTCTGCGCGTGGGGCGTTACGGCCCCCAGGCCGAACGCTGCCACGAGGGCGAGGGGGGCGAGCGCCTTAGCGTTCATCTTCATGCCGGGCAAACTAGCACGGCCTTTTCTGAGCCGAATGAATCCTTTCACAGTTTGCTCAGATCGGGCATCAGGGCAGGGTCAGTTCGGCAGAGGGGCAAGGGTCGCGGAGGCGGAGTAAGCTGAGAGCCATGCTCGTCAGCGACTGGATGACCCCTGACCCGATCACGGTCACGCCCGACACCCCCGTCATGGACGCCCTCAAGATCCTCAAGGAGCGCGGGTTCCGCCGCCTGCCGGTGATGGAGGGCGACCGGCTGGTGGGCATCACCACCCGCAAGGACCTCAAGGACGCCATGCCCAGCAAGGCCACCACCCTCAGCGTGTGGGAACTGAACTATCTGCTCAGCAAGCTGACCGTGAGCGAGATGGTGGCCCGCCCCGTGATCACCGCCCATGAGGACGAGTACATGGAGGACGCCGCCCTGCGGATGCAGGAACACGGCGTGGGCGGCCTGCCGGTGCTGAACGAGGAGGGGCGCATGACCGGCATCATCACCATCACCGACGTGCTGCGCGCCTTTATCGACATCATGGGGCTGAAGGAGGGCGGCACCCGCCTCACGCTCGACATGCCCGACCTGCCCGGCAGCCTCGCCCGCGCCACCAACGCCGCGCAGCCCAGCAACATCATCAGCGTCGCCACCTACGGCCACACCGCCAGGGGTGAACAGCCCCGCCGCCGCTTCGTGATGCGCGTGACCGGCGAGGGCGCCCGCGAAGCCCGCGAACGCGCCGAGGCTGCCGGAATAGACGTGCTGGACTGAAGAGGCTCAGGGGCCTTCTCACTCCGTTGAAAAAACCCGCTGAGAACGGGTTTTTTCTCCCTCTCCCCTTGCGGGTGACTCGTAGAGCCGCGCAGCGGAGGGTTGGGGGGAGGGGTGGCAGCCCCAGGCTGCCCTTACCGCGTCGCCTGAAAATGGGGTTTGGCCTTCCCCCTGGCCTCGGACGCCCGGCCCGTTCACCCCCACCCAGCCTCCCCCCTCAAGGGGGAGGAGCTTTTTTATCGTCCTGAACGCCTTTTCCCCTTGATGGCAGACCTCAGTGCGTCCCCCACGGCTTCGCGGAGGCCGCCGGTCAAAGAACGGAGGGTTCTCCCGACCGCTTCAGACGCTGAGCTGCACGATCAGGCGTTCGAGGGTGGCGGCGGGATCAAGGCCGCGCTTCATGGCGAGGTCGGCGTCGAGGATGCGGGCCAGGTGCGCGCGAATCTTGCCCTCGCTCAGACGGCGGGCGACCTCCAGCGCCTTCCTGGCGGGATAGGGCTTCACGCCGAGGCGCTGGGCGGCGGCCGCCTCGGTCACGCGCCCGCCTTCCTGAAGCAGGGCGACGCAGCGGGCCACCAGGCTGTACTGCCACACGACCGCCCCCAGCAACTTGAAGGGGTCCTCGCCACTCTCCAGCAGGCGGCGCAGTTGCGTGACGGCCTCGCCGGGATGCCCGCCGGTCGCCGCCCCCAGCATGGCGAAGGAATCGCCGGGCGGCTCGCGGCCCACCACCCGCCGGACCAGCTCGGCCGTCAGGGGTGGATCGAGCAGGGCGAGTTTGTTCAGTTCGCCCGCGATGCCGGTCAGGTCGGGGCCGAACACCTCCGCGAGATAGAGCGCGGCGTCCCGGTCGAGTTTCAAGCCGGTCTTTCTGGCCCGCTGCGCCACCCATCCGGCCACGTCACCCGTCTTCTGCGGGGCGGGCGAGGGCTGATGCTCCCCGCGCGTCTCGTACAGCTTGATGCGGGTGGCGGGGGGCGTCTCGTCCAGCACGGCGACGGTCACGGGCGCGGCGGCGAGCAGCTCCAGCAGGGCTTTGTCAGGCTTGACCCCGGCGAAATCCACGATCACGCCGCCATCCCCGAAGAGGCTCGGCGTCAGCAGCGGGCCGATGCTCTCGGCGCTGACCTCCTCGCCCGCCAGCCGGGGCAGGTCGCGCACGCTCAGGCCGCGCGCCGCGAGGGTGTCGCGCAGCGTCTCCTCGGCCAGAAAACGGTTGCCGCTGAACGCGATCAGGGGCAAGCGGCCTCCAGCCCCAGCGCCCGCGCGGCGCCGCGGAGGGCGGCCCGCATCTCGGCGGCCGAGCCGGGACGCTCCGCCGGGTCGCGGCTGAGGGCCGCTTGCAGGACGGGGTGCAACTCGGGGGGACCGGGCAGCGGGGCGCAGTCGTCGCAGAGGCCCACCAGCCAGCCCAGGGCGTCCTCGTAGGGGGGGTGCCCGGCCAGGCAGTCGAACAGCAGCACGCCGACCGAGTACAGGTCACTGCGGGGGTCGCCCCGCACGCCCTGGAACTGCTCGGGGGCCATGAAGTGCGGCGTGCCCATGCGCGTGCCGCCGTGGATGTCGTGGGGCAGCGCCTGCGAGTGGCTCATGCCGAAGTCCACCAGGCGCACGCACTCGCCGCGCAAGCTGCCGCCCGCGAGCAGCACGTTCTCCGGCTTCAGGTCGTGGTGGGTGACGCCCCGGGCGTGCAGGTGGGTGACCGCACCCAGCACGCCGCAGGTCACGCCCAGCGCCTCGGCGGGGGACAGGGGACCGTGCTCCACCCGCTCGCGCAGCGTGGGGCCGGGCACGAACGGAAAGATGAGCTGCGCCCGCGTCTGCGCCAGCAGCGGCACCACCAGCGGATGGTCCAGCCCGGCCGCGATCTGCCCCTCGTGCTCGAAGCGCAGGGCGGCCTGGGGGTCGTCGGTCAGCAGGGTCTTGACGAACACCTCGCGCCCCCGCCACTCGCCCACCTCGCTCTGTATGCCGCCGCGGACAGCCAGCACACGCGGAGGCTCCAGGGACCGGGCCTCCGTCAGTTGCGAGTCAGGAACTTGTTGCACGCAGTCCATATTAAACACGAACTCCAAACAACGGCGTCACAGGGACCGGGGCAACCCCGGGCCAGCGGGAAAAGAACAGGGGGGACGGCGCCCGAACCTGACCGGGCAGACGGTCATCCAGACAGAATGGGACGCCCCTAGTCCCCCCAGGCAGAAGGTGTACCTGGGAAGAACGGGGCGCCGGGTCCACCGCGTTCAGTCCACCCGGACGCTGTTCACCAGGTTGCGGATGACGGCCTCGTTGCGGCTGTAGTCCTTCTGGTTGCCCGCGATGGTGATGACCAGAATGCGGCCCTCGGCGCTGGTCATCAGCAGTTCGCGGCGCAGGTCGTCCCCCTGCCCCGGCGTGGTGAACACGAACTGGGCCCAGGGCGTCCCGCCGATCTGGAGCACGCTGGCTTTGAGGGTCTTCACGTTCGGAATCTGGGCGCGGATCACCGCCGGGAACTGCGCCACCAGATCCTGCACCTGGGAGGGCGCCAGCTTGCCCTCGCGCCACTCGAAGGCCACGCTGACCTTGCGGTCCTCGGTCAGAAACACGGCGTCGGGGCGGCCCGCCGAGGAGGGAAAGGCCTTGGCGATCCCCGCGTCGTTCAGCGTCAGCAGCCGGGCATTCGGTTCCAGGGTGACGGGAATCGTCGGGAGCTTGACGGGCGCGGCCAGAGCGGCACCGGACAGCACGGCGGCCGCCGTCAGGGAGAACAGCACATTCTTCATTGCTCTCACCCTACCCGCCCGCCCCCATCTCTCCCATGAAGGCCGCGTGAGGAACGTGCAGAACACGTCAAATGTGCATCAGGTTGAGGGGGCGTCGCCGGAGGCGGACGCAGCGGGTTCTGGCGCTGGCCGGTGTGATCCAGGGACCTGCTTCCGGGGACAAGCGCCTGGGGACCTCGCCCGCTAGCATACGCGCATGACGGATTCGGGTCTGACCTTTCCCCAGGGCTTCACGGCGGCGGCGATGGCGGCGGGCATCAAGCCCAGCGGCAAGACGGATTTGAGCTGCGTGGTGAGCGACGCGGCCTGTGCCTGGGCCTTTGTCGGCACCCGCAGCAGCGCGGCGGCGGCCTGCGTGACGCGCAACCGCGAGGTCTACGGCCAGGCTGGGCCGGTGCGCGCCCTGGTCGTGAACGCCGGAAACGCGAACGCCGCGACCGGGGCGCAGGGGGCACGCGACAACGCGGACATCGCGGACGCCCTGGGCAGCGTGCTGAACGTGGAGCCGGACGCCGTGCTGACGGCCAGCACCGGCATCATCGGGCACCTCCTGCCGATGGACCGGGTGCTGAGCGGCGTGGAGCATCTGCCGGACGAGCTGGGCCGTGACGCGGCGCCCTTCGCGGCGGCGATCATGACCACCGACACGCACCCCAAGACCGCCCAGGCAACGCTGAGCACGGGCGCGCGCATCGTGGGCACCGCCAAGGGCAGCGGCATGATTCACCCGGACATGGCGACCATGTTCGCCTTCGCCTTCAGCGACGCGCGGGTGGACCAGGCGGCGCTGCGGGCGGCGTTCCCGGCCATCGTGAACCGGACTTTCAACGCGGTCACGGTGGACGGCGACACCAGCACGAACGACATGGCGCTGGTGCTGGCGAACGGGCACGCGGGCGACGTGGACCCGGCCGAGTTCCTGACGGCGCTGGAAGGCGTGATGCGCGACCTGGCGCGGCAGATCGCCGCCGACGGCGAGGGCGCGACCAAGCTGCTGACCGTCCGCGTCTCGGGTGCCCGCAGCGAGGCCGAGGCGCTGACCGCCGCGCGCACCTGCTGCGTCTCGCCGCTGCTCAAGAGCGCCGTCCACGGCAACGATCCCAACTGGGGCCGCGTGATCATGGCGGTGGGCCGCAGCGGCGCGGCAGTGGACGTGGAGCGGATGACCGTCCAGGTGCAGGGCACCCCGGTCTTCGCCGGACGCCCCCTCCCCTACGACGCGGCGCAGGTCAGCGCGAGTATGCAGGCCCCGGAGGTCGTGTTCGAGGTGGGGCTGGGAGTGGGCGACGCGGCGGGCGAAGCCTGGGGCTGCGACCTGAGCGCGGAGTATGTGAGCATCAACGCGGATTACACGACCTGAAGCCGGGCTTGAGCGTTTCCTGAACGCGCCCGGAAGGCCCAGGGGGTACGGTGAGGCATGAGTGACCTTCCCGCGCCCCTGCGGGCCTCGGCCCTGGCCCGGCCCATCGACTTCTCGTACCCCTCCAACCGGTTCGCGGTGGCGGGTGCCGCGGTAAGCGTCCTGGCGGCCAGGCTGTCCGGGCGAACCTGGCAGGCGGCCCTGGACGTGGGGGCGGCGGGCTTCCTGGCGTGGGCAACGGCCCGCGAACTCGACCCCGATCACCCCGACACGGCAAACGGGGCGCTGCCGGTGGCCGCCCTCGCGGCGCTGGTCGGTGGCGTGCCCCAGCCGCTCGCGGGCCTCGGCGTGCTGAGCGGCTTGCGGACGCTGGCGGGAACGGTGGGGAATGCGCCGACGCCGCCTGACGTGGCCGCCCTCGCCGGACAGGCCGCACTGTCGGGAAGGTTGGGCGAGCGGGTGGCGGCGCTGGTGCCGGGTGCGGCCCTGGCCCTCTCGACGCTTCCCGAAGACACCCTTCAGGCGCCCGGCTGGGCACCCTGGCTCACCAGTGCGGCGGGCCTGTGGCCCAGCGGGCAAGCCGGGCGGGGCCGCAGCGTGCTGACAGACCTGCTGGCCCTCGCCGCGCTGGGTCTGACCGGAGCTTTGACCCCGCCGGAAGCGGTGCGAAGCCGCCGCGACGGGGCACCCCTCCCGGTATCCGCCGAGCGCGTGCGGCTGGCCCGGCTCCTCGCTGTCGGGACTCTGGGCGCAGGTCTGCTGGCCCGGCAAACCCGCTCGCTGGCCCCCCTGGCGGCGGCAACGCTGACCGTGGGGATGCGGCGGGTGGGGCAGGCGTAGAGCATTCGACAGAAAGACCCCTCACCCACCCCCCCGCAAGCGGCTGTCCCAGTCTCCCCAGGGAGCGGGCTTTTCTGACCCCTCTACCAAGGGGAAAGGGGCCTCGCGCAGCGAGGGGGTGAGGGGCTTTCGAGCAGGCCGCGCATCTTTCTGACAACTGCTCCAGCACCACGGAGAGAGGCGGCCAACCCTGACCGCCCCTTCCCCACTGCCTTTGTTACCTGCTTGTTACTTGCTGGCCGGAGGCGTCACCGCTGCCTTGTTCGTCTGGATGTTCAGGCGCGCGATCTGGGCGTCCAGATACTTCTGGGCGGCGTCGCGGGCGAGCTGTTCGCGGATCAGGGGCGCGACCTCGGCGAGGGAGGCCAGGCCCGCCGGGGTGCGCTTGGTGACGACCAGCACGTGCCAGCCGTACTCGGTCTGCACGAGCTGCGGCTGGTTCAGCGGGGCACTGAAGGCCACCTTGTCAAAGGCCGCCACCGTCTCGCCGGACGAGACGCAGCCCAGGTCGCCCCCCTCGGCGGCGCTGCCGGGGTCCTGGCTTTTGGTCTTGGCGAGTTGGGCGAAGTCCGCGCCGCCCTGCAAGTCACGCAGCACCGCCTGGCCCTCGGCCTGCGTCTTGACCAGGATGTGCTTCACGCAGGCCTCGGCGGGCCGGTTGAAGGCCGCGCGGTTGAGGTTGTAGAAGCTGGCGACCACCGCGTCCCCGAAGGTCAGGCGTGACTTGATGCTGTCGAGGTAGGCCTGCACCACGGCCTGCCGTTCGAGGTCGGCCCGCAGCTCCGCCTCGTTCTCGTAGCCGGTCGCCTGGAGGGCCTGGGCGAACTCGGCATCGGTGGCAAAGCCCTTGCGGGCCTCGGCCACCTGCGCGTCGATCTGGGCGGGCGTGACCTGGGTGTTGCGGCGGGCAAGCTGATACACGGCGCGGTCCCGGGCGAACTGGGTCAGGTAATCGGGCCGGGCCTCAACGAACTCGGCCAGCATGTCGGGCGTGTACGGCACCCCCTGCGCGTTCAGCACCCGCGCGACCGCGATGCGGAAGGCCCGGTCGAAATCCGCGAGCGTATACGTTTCGTTCCCGACCTGCGCCACCACCGTCTGCGCGTTCGCCGCAGCCGGGGCCGGAGTGGCCGCCGGAGCTGCCGTGGGCGCCGGTGTGGTGGGTGCGGGAGTCTGGGCGGGGGCGGTGGGCGCAGGCGTCGGCGGGGTGGTCGGGGCAGTCTGCGCGAGGGCCGCGCCGCCCAGCAGCAACGCGAGGGTCAGGAGGCTTTGTTTCATCTTCCTACTGTACTGCCCGGAGAGGAGCGCCGTGGGGGGCTGTGGGCGGGCCGACAAAGCCGCGCCCGGTTTCCCGTGCGGCAAAGCAGGAAGGAGCAGATCGTCCGTGCTCATGGCTCAGGTCGGGGCAGGCTGGAAGGTCGTGCGGACCCCCTCCCCCGCTCTCCGGTGATCCTCTCCTCCCCCTGCTACAATCCGCCCCGATGCGCCTGACCCTCGTGGAAACCACCGACCCCCGCGTGTACGACGACGCGGTGCGTTCGCTTCCCATCACCAGTGCCCTGCAAGGCTGGGGCTACGGCGAGGCGAGGCGCGTGCTGGGGCAGACGCCCGTGCGGTACCTGATTCAGCAGCAGGGGCGGACGGTGGGGGCGCTGCAACTGCTCCGCAAGCGGCTGGTGCCGGGCTTTTCCACCCTGTACGCCCCGCGCGGCCCCGCGCTGGAATCGCTCGACCTGCTCCCGGCAGTGGCGGAGGCCGCCCGGCAGATCGCGCGGCCCGGCGACGCCCTCCTGAAAATCGAGCCGCCCTCCCCCATTCCCGCCGACGACAGCGTGCCCGTCCCCGAGACGTTCGGCCCCTTCCGCCGCGCCGAGAGCGAGCAACCCGAACACACCATCCTGGCGGACCTGACGCGCTCCGAGGATGACCTTTTCGCGGGCCTGCACTCGATGGCCCGCCGCAACGTGCGGACCGCGCAGAAGATGGGCGTGGTGGCCGGGCGCGACGACGATTTCGAGGCGTTCTGGGAGATTTTTACCGCGACGAACGAGCGGGCCAAGCTGGGCGCCTTCCCCCGCGCCTACTACGAGACGATGCTGCGTGAGGGGAACGCGCACGGCGGCGAGGCGTATATCGTCCTCTCGCGGCATGAGGGGAAGGCGCTGGCCGGGGGCTTTTTCCTGGCGATGGGCACCGGCACGTATTACCTGTTCGGCGGCAGCGTCCGCGACGACCGCACGCAGCCCGACGGCACGCCCTACAAGGACGTGAAGGCCCCCGACGCCTTCTACTGGAACGCGATGCTGGACGCCAAGCGGCGCGGCTATACCCTCTTCGACTTCTGGGGCATCCCGCGCAGGCTGGACGAGGACAAGCATTCCTTCGGCGTGTTCAAGATGAAGCTGAAGTTTTCAGAGGAGCGGGTGTGGTATCCCGCCTACGACCTGAACCTGAATGTGGCCGCCCCCGCCATCGTGAAGGCGCTGCGCTGGCGCAAGACGCAGAACAACCTGCGGAAGCGGGGAAGTGCGGAAGACGTGCTGTAACGGGCATCACGGGGCCTCCCGCGTCAGGTCCAGCACCATGATCAGATGCTCCTCCTCCTGCCCGCTCCAGGGTTTCCAGAGCGACGTGCGGCGGGACACCCACTCGCGGAACCCCCGCCTGACGTAGAGGTGGACGGCGGCCACGTTGCGCCGGGTGGTGGAGAGCTGCACACCGGGCACGTGCCGGGAACGCAACTCGGCCAGGAAGGCGTCGAGGAGTGCTCCACCGGCCCCCAGCCCGCGCGCTTCCGGCAGCAGGTTGAGGTGCAGGTGGGCGGGATAACGGCTGGTGGGCGGGGCGGGCAGACCGAACCTTGCGGCCCGCAGCAGGTAGCGCAGCGAGGCGAGCGCCCCTGGCAGGCGGCCCGTCAGCAGGCGCCACAGCAGGCCCGGCACCTGGGCAGCGAGGGCCAGCGCGTAGCGGCGTTGATCCACGCTCCCCAGGATGTACCCGACGACCTGTCCGCCCCGCTCGGCCACGAAGCCCAGGCCCCCTGCACCCGGCGTCAGATACGGCGTGACCCACAACGCCGCGAACAGCGCGCGGGACGGGAAGAACCGCCGGGCGCTCTCCCCGAAAAAGCCGGTGGCGTAGGCGACCTGCGCCAGGGCGCCAGCGTCAGTGCGGCGGACCGGGCGCAGCGTGAGGCTCTCGTCGGCGGGCATGGGGCCAGGGTAGTGCGCGGAGGCCGGGGGGAGGAGCGTTCCACGTCCAGTGACGGGAGCGGCGCCGCGGGGACATGTTAAATTGAACCGAGTCCAGAGGCCCTTTCTTACTGCACGGTTTCTCGCTGCCCGGCGCGGTTCCCGTCCCCTTCAGGAGTCAGACATGATCGATTTCACCCTCACCGACGAGCAGAAGCAGCTCCAGCAACTCGCGCGCGACTTCACGCGCAAGGAGATCATTCCGATTGCCGCCGAGTACGACCAGAAGGAAGAATTGCCCTGGCAGGTGGTCGAAAAAGCCTTCGAGGTCGGCCTGCTGAACATCGCCATTCCCGAACACGCGGGCGGGCTGGGCCTGGGGATGCTCGACGAGTGCATCATCGGGGAAGAACTCGCCTACGGCTGCATGGGCATCTACACGGTCCTGATGGCCTCCGAACTCGGCATCACGCCGATTCTGGTGGGCGGGACCGAGGAGCAGCAGAAACGTTTCCTGACGCCGCTGACCGAGAAACCCTCCCTCGCGGCCTTCGCCCTCAGCGAGCCGAACAACGGCTCCGACGCCGCCGCGATGGGCACGACCGCCGTGCTGGACGGCGACGAGTGGGTGATCAACGGCACCAAGATGTGGATCAGCAACGGCGGCGTGGCCGACATCACCGTCGTCTTTGCCACCACGGATCGCCAGGGTGGGCACCGGGCGACGGTGGCGCTGGTGGTGCCGAAGGACGCGCCGGGCTTCTCGTGGAACAAGATCAAGCACAAGATGGGCCAGCGGGCCAGCCTGACTTCCGAACTGGTGTTCGAGAATGTCCGCGTGCCGAAGGAAAACCAGCTCGGCGGGCTGGGGGACGGCTTCAAGATCGCCATGAAGACGCTCGACAAGACCCGCGTTCCGGTGGCGGCGGGGTCGGTCGGGGTGGCCCGGCGCGCGCTGGAGGAGAGCCTGAAGTACGCCAAGCAGCGTGAGGCGTTCGGCAAGCCGATTGCCGACTTTCAGGCGATCCAGTTCAAGCTGGCGAACATGGCGATGGGCATCGAGACGGGCCGCCTGGTGACCTGGAAGGCTGCCTGGCTGGTGGACCAGGGCCTCCCGCACGGCGTCGAGAGCGCGATTGCCAAGGCCTACTGCTCGGAGATGGCCTTCGACGCGGCGAACGAGGCGATCCAGGTTCACGGCGGCTACGGCTACGTGGGCGAGTACCCGGTCGAGAAGCTGCTGCGCGACGTGAAACTCAACCAGATCTACGAGGGCACCAACGAGATTCAGCGCGTGGTGATCAGCCGCAGCCTGCTGCGATAAACTGTCCTCTCCTGGAAAGGGCTGCGCCTGCGGGTGGCGGCCCTTTCGCTTTTCCCTGTCCAGGCCAGCCCCCACCATCCGGCTTGACTTCCCCCGTCCCCCCCGAGATAGTGTGCCCAACCACAACGTTACCTGAGCCCTTTACTGACTACCGCTCACCACGCCGCCTGGCTTCAGGCTGGACACACCTTTTCAGGAGGAACAGGGATGAAACGAGTTGCTTTGACGGTGATGCTGGGGCTGCTGGCAAGTGCTCACGCGCAGAAGGTGCAGGTACCCGTGCCTATCGGTGTGGCGCTGGCGCAGACGAGCAACACGGCGCTGCTGGGACAGGAGCAGGTGATCGGCGCCAAACTGGCCGAGAAGCACATCAACGCGCACGGTGGCATCAACGGCACGCCCATCAAGCTGGTCTTTCAGGACGCGGCGGGCGACGAGAACAGCGCGATCAACGCCTTCCAGAACCTGATCACTAAGGCGAACGTGGTGGCGATCGTCGGCCCCACGCTCTCGCAGCAGGCCTTTGCCGCCGACCCCATCGCCGAGCGGGCCAAGGTGCCGGTGGTGGGGCCGAGCAACACGGCCAAGGGCATTCCGCAGATCGGGGACTACATCGCGCGCGTCTCGGCCCCGGTGGCGGTGGTGGCCCCCAACGCGATCAAGCAGGCGCTGAAGATCGACCCCAAGATCAAGAAGGTGGCCGTGCTGTACGCGCAGAACGACGCCTTCTCGACCAGCGAGACGGGCACCTTTCAGGACGCGGCCAAGGCGCAGGGGCTGAACGTCGCCACCGTGCAGAAGTTCCAGACGACCGACACCGACTTCACGACGCAGGTGACGGCGGTGCTGAACTCGGGGGCCGACCTGGTGATCATCTCCGGCCTCGCGGCGGACGGCGGCAACCTGGTCAAGCAGCTCCGGCAACTGGGCTACAAGGGCCTGATCGTGGGCGGCAACGGCCTGAACACCTCCAACATCTTCCCGGTCTGCCAGCAGTACTGTGACGGCGTGATCATCGCGCAGGCGTACAGCCCCGCGCAGCCCAGCGCCGCCAACCAGCTCTTCGTGAAGGAATACCGCGCCCAGTACAAGAAGGACCCGCCCCAGTTCGCCGCCCAGGCCTACGCGGGCGTGCAGGTGGTCGCGGACGCGCTGAGGGCGCTGGATCACCAGAAGAAACTGTCCCAGTGGAACCTGGACGACCTGCGCACGGCCCTGAACAAGCAGATTCTGGCCGGGAAGTACAACACGCCGCTGGGCGAGGTGCGCTTCGACAAGGAAGGCGAGGTGCTCCAGAAGGACTTCTACGTGGCGCAGATCAAGATGCAGGACGCCAAGAACGGCTCGTTCGTGTACCTGAAGTAAGCTCTCCGCTTTCAGCCGTCAGCCATCAGCAAGAACCAAGCTGAGAGCTGACGGCTGAAAGCTGAAGGCTCTTGGAGAGAAAGCTATGGAGCTGAGTCAACTGCTGCAAAACGTCCTGAACGGCCTCGCCATCGGGAGCGTCTATGCCATTTTCGCGCTGGGCTACACGCTGGTCTTTTCCATTCTGGGCATCATCAACTTCGCGCATGGGGCCGTGTTCACACTGGGGGCTTACTTCACGTACACCCTGGTCGTGGGGCAGTTCGAGAACAACGGCATTCTGAAGGGGATCAACCTGTTTCCGAACGGCTCGCCCTTCTCGGGGAATCCCTGGTTGTTCGCGCTGGCGACCCTGATCGGGGCGGCGGTCGCCGGGCTGGTGGCCGTGCTGATCGAGCGCCTCGCCTTCCGGCCCATGCGTTCAAGGGGAGCCGATCCCCTGCTGGCACTGGTGAGCAGTCTGGGTGTGGCACTGGTGGTCGTGAACCTGATCCAGCTCCTCGTCGGCGCCGAAATCTACAATTTCCCCTCGGACGCCTACGGGCAGGTGCAACCCGCGCTGAGTTTCCACATCGGGGACCGGGTGGTGATCGTGCGGACGGTGCAGATCATCATCTTCGCGGTCAGCCTGGTGATGCTGGCAATTCTGGGCTACGTGATCGGGCGGACCAAAATCGGCAAGGCGCTGCGAGCGGTCGCGGAGAATCCCGGCACGGCGAGTCTGCTGGGCATCAGCGTGGACCGCTTCATCCTGATCACCTTTTTCCTGTCGGGCTTTCTGGGCGGGCTGGCGGGCACGCTGGTGGGGACGGCCTTCGGCGTGGCGGGGCCTTACTTCGGCGTGACGTACGGGCTGAAGGGGCTGGCGGTGATCGTGCTGGGTGGCCTGGGCAGCATTCCGGGCGCCGTGGTGGGCGGCCTGGTGATCGGGCTGGCGGAAGCGTTTGTGCCCGCCCAGTACAGCGCGTACAAGGACGCGGTCGCCTTCGCGCTGCTGTTCGTGATTCTCCTCGTGCGCCCGCAGGGGCTGCTGGGCCGCGCACAGATTCAGAAGGTGTGACGTGAGCGGAAGAAGATATGGGAAACTCGATCGGTCGCAGGGGCGCTACAAAGGCATCGCCTGTCACTTTGAGGAGGCTCTATGAAGAAGCTGCTTACTCTGGCTACCATCATGCTCCCTTCTGCGCTCGCTGCACCCGTCACCACGGTTCCCGCCGACCTGTTCCACCCTACTCCAGCTAAAGTCGAGGACCTGTGCAAGAAGGCGCAGACAACTGCCGCTGACACCTCTCTGAACGCCCTCACGCGCCGCGTTCAGCAGGTGAATGACGGCGGTACGGCGGACATCATCTTTGATGGCGGTGTCGGAGGCGTGAATGTGCAGCTTCAGGGTGTCGGCGTCAGCGCGTACAACATCTGCGCGGGCCGCACTACGCGCCTGGAGGCAATGCCCAGTACAGCAGACCTGCTGGCTGCCTCACCGGTTCTCGTGTACATCAACGGTAGCGTGCCAGAACTGGCAAATGTCCGAACATGGCGGGCCGTTCTGGTGCTGCTGGGGCCAGACGGAAAGGAACTAGCCCGCCTCACGCCTAGCAGCGCAAGCTTGGGCGAGCCGAACTACTGGAAGGCCAGTTGCAGCGGGGGCCGCTGCGTGTGGCGAGGGGGCAACGTCTATCGGTTTACACCCGCTTCGCCCTTTGACACTGTTCTGCCCGCCGGTTCAAAGCTACGTGTTCTGGCGACGTTCGGGCAGGGGGTTCAGCAGCTTGACCTAGGGGTGAAGTAATGCTGCGCCTCTTCCCTCTTGCCGCTCTCCTCTCCACAGATCTCCAAATGCCTCCAGCTTCAGGCATGGGGACTTGCAAGACTGCGGAGCAGAGTAAAAAGGGACTGCCGTGAGCGAGTTTCTGGCACAGTACGGCTTCCTGATCGTCACGATGGTGCAGGCGGGGCTGCTGGGCCTCAGCCTCTATTTCCCGCTTCAGGCGGGGCAGCTCAGCCTGGCGAGTCCCGGTTTTTACGCGCTCGGCGGCTACGTCGCGGCGATCATGCTGACGAGTCCGGCCTTCAGCAGCTTGCGGGACGCGCTGGGCAACGGCATGTTCCCGCTGACGTGGGTGGCGGCGGCGCTGGCGTCCGGCGTGCTGGGCGTGCTCGTGGGCGTGCCCGCGCTGCGGCTGCGCGGCATCTACCTCGCGCTCGCCACGATTGCCTTCGTGGAGATTCTGCGGGTGGTCAGCCTGAACCTCTCGATCACCGGCGGGGCCATCGGCATTTTTGGGATTCCGCAGGCGTTCGGCTTTCAGGACCGCTGGCAGTACCTCTGGCTGTTCGGGCCGCTGCTGATCCTGACGCTGCTGTTCGCGCGGCAGGTGGAGCGCTCGCGGGTCGGGCGGGCCTTCCGCGCCATCCGCGAGGACGAACTGGCCGCCGACGCGATGGGCGTCCCGCCGACGCGCTACAAGGTGCTGGCCTTTGTGATCGGCGCAGTGCTGGCGGGCATCGTGGGGGCGATGAGCGCGCCCTTCCTGAACACCTGGAACGCCAAGCAGGGCACCTTCGATGCCTCGATTGCGATTCTGGCCTTCGTGCTGATCGGCGGCTCGCGCAACATCTGGGGGCCGGTGGTGGGCGGCGCGCTGCTGACCGCCGTGCCGGAGCTGCTGCGTTTCCTGGCCGACTGGCGGCTGGTCATCAACGGGCTGGTGCTGGTGGTGGCGAGCCTGTACCTGCCGCAGGGCATCGTGGGCGCGTTGGAAGGCGTGCGCCGTCCACCTCCGCCCCGCCGTCCGCCTTCCGTTCCCGTCGTGGTGGAGGCGAAGGGAGGTACCTCTTGACCGCCGTGCTGACCGAACGAGGGACGGTGCTGGAGGCGCGCGGCCTGACCCGGCGCTTCGGCGGCCTGGTGGCCGTGAACGACGTGTCGTTCGACGTGCGCGAGGGCGAAATCTTCGGGCTGATCGGGCCGAACGGAGCGGGCAAGACGACGCTCTTCAACCTGATGACGGGCCTCACGCCGCCCAGCAGCGGAACGCTGACCTACCGGGGTCAGAAGGTGACGGGCCTCGCGCCGCACCGCATCGCCGCGCTGGGCATGAGCCGCACCTTCCAGAACATCCGGCTGTTCCGGGCGCTCTCGGCGCTGGAAAACGTGAAGATCGCGCAGCATGTCCGCACTCACGCGGGGCTGTGGGCGGGCGTCTTCGGCACCGCACGCGAGGAGGAGCGGCGGGTGGAGGAACGCGCCTGGGCACTGCTCGATCTGGTGGGCCTGGCCGACCGGGCCGGGGAGATGGCCGCCAACTTCAGCTACGGCGACCAGCGGCGCCTGGAAATCGCCCGCGCCCTCGCCACCGAGCCGCGCGTGCTGCTGCTCGACGAACCGGCGGCGGGCATGAACACCGCCGAGAAGGGCCAGCTCACGGCCTTTATCCGCGAGGTTCACGACCGCTTCGACCTGACCGTGCTGGTGATCGAGCACCACGTCCCGCTGGTGATGAACCTGTGTGACCGGGTGGCGGTGCTGAACTTCGGGCAATTGATCGCGGTGGGCGACCCGGCCACCGTGCAGCGCGACCCGAAGGTGATCGAGGCGTACCTGGGGGGCGAGTGATGGCACTGCTGGAAGTCGAAAACCTGAGCGTGAACTACGGCGCGATTCAGGCGGTGCGGAACCTGACGCTGAGCGTGCAGGAAGGCGAGATCGTCACGCTGATCGGGGCGAACGGGGCGGGCAAGACGACCACCCTGCGGGCCGTGTCGCGCATGGTTCGCCCGCGCGAGGGCCGCATCCTCTTCGCCGGGCGCGACATCACGCGGGCGACGCCGGATGAGGTGGTGCGGCTGGGCATCGCGCAGAGTCCGGAGGGAAGGCAGGTGCTGGCGCGGCAGAGCGTGCAGGACAACCTGGAACTGGGCGCCTACACTCGCCGGGACGCGGTCGAGGTGCGGGCGGACATGGCCCGGATGTACGAGCGGTTCCCCCGGCTGGGTGAGCGGCGCAACCAGCTCGCGGGCACCCTCTCCGGCGGCGAACAGCAGATGCTCGCCATCGCCCGCGCACTGATGAGCCGCCCCCGGCTGCTGCTGCTGGACGAACCCTCGCTCGGCCTCGCGCCGATCATCGTGCGGGAAATCTTCGACATTATCGGGGAACTGAACCGGAGCGGCACCACCATCCTGCTCGTGGAGCAGAACGCCCGCCTCGCCATGCAGCGCAGCGACCGGACCTACGTGCTGGAGGCCGGACAACTGACCCTGGAGGGCGACAGCGCGCGGCTCGTGAACGACGAGCGGGTGCTGCACGCCTATCTGGGGGGGTAGGCGGGGCAAGAGAAAGGGGTGGTTTCCCACAGGGGGCAGCCCCGCTCTTTTTGGGTGAGGGGAGCCGTGTTTTGACAAGTGCTAACACACGCAAAACAAGCACGCTGGCACCACTCTTTTTCTCCTCCCCCCTTGCGGGGGAGGTGGGGAGGGGGGTGGCGGCCGCCAGGCTGCCCTCCAAGCAGGCCAGGCATTCGGCCATCCATTGGCCTCTCTATGCCAGGCCCGCTCACCCCCTCTGCTTCGCAGCTCTACGAGTCCCGGCCTCCCCCCTCAAGGGGGAGGAGCTTTTTTGTTGCCAAGGATGGTGTCTTCCTTGATAGGCCACCTCCCCCAGCTCCCCGCCGCCCCCTAGCTCCGGGGAATCTCCACGTCGAACAGCGCCCGCACGAACTCGCGGCTGTCGAAGGGTTGCAGGTCGTCGGCCTGCTCGCCCACGCCGATGAACTTGATGGGCACGCCGAGTTCGCGGACGATGGGCACCAGGATGCCGCCCTTGGCCGTGCCGTCGAGCTTGGTGACGATCACGCCGGTCAGGGGCGTGGCCTCGTGGAACTTCTTGGCCTGCGCGAGGCCATTCTGCCCGGTCACGGCGTCCAGCACCAGCCACACCTCGGCGGGTTCGCCGGGGTCGGCCTTGTCCACGACGCGGCGGACCTTTTTCAGCTCCTCCATCAGGTTGTGCTTGGTGTGGAGGCGCCCGGCGGTGTCCACGAACAGCAGGTCGGTGCCGCGGGCGGCGCGGGCCGTCGCGGCGTCGAAGGCGACGGCGGCCGGGTCGCCCCCCTCCGGCCCCTGCACGACGGGCACGCCGAGGCGCTCGCCCCACACGCCCAGTTGCGCGCCCGCCGCCGCACGGAAGGTGTCCCCGGCGGCGAACATCACGGTCTTGCCCCGGCCCATGTAGTACTGGCCGAGCTTGGCGATGGTGGTCGTTTTTCCGACGCCGTTCACGCCGATAACCATCACGACGTGGCCCTGGGGGTCCACCACCGCGCGCCGGGCATCGGGGGTAAAGCCCAGCTTGCGGAACTGCGCGCGGCGCGCATCGGGTTCCAGTTGGAGGGTGAGGGCGTCCATCAGGGCGTCCTGAAGGTTGCGGCGGTCGCTGGCCTTCACGTCCTCCAGGATTTCCTCGGTGGCGGCGCGGCCCACGTCGGCGGCGATCAGGGCGTATTCGAGGTCCTCAATGGTGTCCAGGCGGGTGAACGCCTCGCGCACGTCGGTGCCCAGGTTCCCGGCGGTGTCATTCAGTTGCGTGCGGGTCTTGCTCAGGCCGTCCCGCAGGCGTTGTAGCCAACTCATGCCCCCACCATAGCGCCCGGCGGGGTGGGGGACGGTCAGGCTAATCCCGGTTCGCCTGCGCCCCCCGCAGCAGTTGCAGTTTGAGGGCACTCAGGCGGCCCCGGCTGAGGACGCCCTTCAGCAGCACGCGGCCCGGCCCATCCGCCTGGGCCAGCACCAGCACGGGCACGTCGTCGCCGTAGCGGGCCTTCAGGGCCGGGTCGCGGTCAACGTCCACCGGCTCGTAGCGGTAGTCCAGCGCCCGCAGCCCCACCTCCGCCTGCTCGCAGAGGTGGCAGCCCGCGCGGGTGTAGAGGGTGAGGGTGGGGAGACTGGACACGCTTAGGCCTCCACCGGGAGGGGGCGTGTCAGCAGGGTCATGGCCTGCACGGGCGCGTACATGTCGCGCGAGGCGAGCAGGTCCCCGGCGGCACTGTAGGTCCGCAGCACCTGCCCGCCCTGCCGGACGGCGTAGAGCTGACCCTCGGCGCTGATCTGGAGGAGCCAGGGGGCACCCTCGGGTTCGCCCACCAGCGTCTCCAGGCCAAAGGCCACGCCGGGGGTGCCGTCGGGCTCGATCTTGCGGACCTTGCGGGCCACGCTGTCCACGATGTACACCGCCCCGGAGGGGTCCACGCCCAGGCCGTCGAGATCGCGCAGGGCCTCGCTGCCGCGGTCGAGGCGAAAGGCGTAGCGGCTGAGGTACTCGCCCTGGGCCGTGAACCGCTGCACCTCCCGGTTGCCGCTGTCGAGGACGTAGATCTGTCCGTCGGGGGCCGCCGCGATGGCGCGCGGTTGCCCGAAGCGGCCCAGGCCCTCCCCGCGTCCCCCGAACCGCCTCACAAAGCGGCCCTGGGCGTCGTACACCACGACGTGATGCGCCTCGGCGTCGAGGACGTACACCTGCCCCCGCGAGGCGGCGATCCCGACCGGTTGCAGCAGCTCGCCCTCGGCCAGACCGTAGCGGCCAAAGGCGGTGACCTCGCGCCCGTCCGGGGCCAGCTTGCGGACCAGGGGCCCCGGGCGGCCCTGCCGGAAGTCCAGCAGCGTCAGGTACAGGTGGCCCTCCTCGTCGCCTGCCAGGGCATTCGGCAGGCTGGGCAGACCGCCCTCGGCGGAGGAGAGATCGCGCAGGCCCAGGCGCAGCTTGCCCTGGAGGTCCAGCAGGCGCAGGGCCGCGCGCTTTTCGCCCACGCTCAGGGCCAGCGCGACCGGGTCGGCGAACAGCTCGTCGGTGAGGACCCCGGCATCCAGCCGGGCGATCACCTCGTCGAGGCCAGGCCGGGCGGCCGGGTCCTTTTCGATCATGTGCAGGATCAGGTCGCTGAGGCGGCCGGGCACCTCGATGTTCACCTGCTTGGGCGGCTTGGGGGACTCAAACACCTGCTGGTGGACGACTGCCTCGTAGCTGCCCTTGAAGGCGGTCTGGCCGGTCACCACCTCGTAGGCGAGCAGGCCCAGCGAGTACACGTCACTGCGGGCGTCCACCCGCTGGCCCTTGGCCTGCTCGGGGGCCATGTAGATCGGGGTGCCCACCCGCGCGCCCGTCATGGTGAGCCGGGTCAGCACCCGCCCCACCGCGATCCCGAAGTCCATCAGCTTGACGCCGCCCTCGCGCAGTTGCCCGTCCACGAAAGCCTGTTTCAGGATCATCACGTTCGCGGGCTTGATGTCGCGGTGGACCACGTTCTGCATGTGGATGTGCCGCAGGGCGTCGGCCAGGGCGCGGAGCACCTGCGCGCTCTCGGCAAAGGTCAGGTGGCGGGCTTCCAGCACGGCTTCCAGGCTCGCCCCGTCGAGAAATTCCATCGCGATGTAATGCTCGGGGTCCTCCATCCGGTAGTCGTACACCCGCACGATGTTGGGGTGACTGAAGCGCCGCAGCACCTCCGCCTCGCGGTAGAAGCGTTTGACGAACTTCGAGTCCGCCAGATACTTCTCCTGCGGCACCTTGAGGGCCACGATCCGCCCGTCCAGCTTGCGCCGCGCGCGGTACACGCTGCCCATCCCGCCGACGCCGATGCGGTCGAGCACCTCGTACTCCTGAAAGTGCAGGTCGGGCACGGTTGCCGGGGGGGCAGGCGGCCGGGGGGGGGCGGTCCGCTGCACGCGCACGGGCCGGGCCCGCCGCCCCAGCAGGGCGCCCAGGCCCCCCGCCTGCTGGCTCCCCAGCGCCAGGGCCGCGCTGCCCAGCAGCACCGCGACCACCACCAGTGCCCCCTGCGCCCGGTTGAGGTGGCCTTCCCGCAGGGCCAGCACGGCGAGCAGCGCCGCGAGCGTCAGGGACAGGACCGTCACCAGGCCGCTGAGCGTGCGCTCGCTCGCCCGCACCGACAGCAGCAGACCGACCACGAACAGCGCGGCGAGCAGCAGCACATTCAGCAGCACGCTCAAGGCCTGCCCCCGGTGGCGGGGAGCGGGCAGAAGACGGCGGGGCGAACAGACATTTCTGCCAGTCTACCGGACCCCCCTGTCCGCAGGCTTACAGTCCCGGGGGGCTCCTAGACTTCCTATACCTATACTGGCCCGGTGACCTACTGGGCAGAACTCGTGGAGCTGTACGAGTACCGGGTCGCGGACACGCTGGCGGGCCGCGTGCCGCGGGGAGGACGGCGGGCGTTGACGGACCTGTGGGAAGTGCTGCTGGCCGCACCCCTGGACCCCGCCCTGCAACGCCGCCTGCTCGAAAGCGAACGGCAGTACCGGGCCCACCTCCGGCGCGGCCGCGAGGAAAGCGGCCCCCCTGCCCCCCCCTCCCCCGCGTCCCAGCCCACCCCGCCAGGCTGGACCGCCCCGGTCCTTGGCGACACGCCCGAGGCCCGCGCCTGGGAGGAGCTGCGGCAGCTCGCGTGGTTCGCCGTGCTGCGCGCCAGGCTGCTGCACCTGGGGCAGACCCTCCAGGCCGAACCGGAGCGCCTGTCCCTGCGGGTGCTGTACGCGGTGGTGGAAAATGCCGACCGGGACGCGCGGGGCGTGGCCGAGGAACTGGCGGTGCCCGCGGCCGACGATCCCCTCGCCTCGCTGCGCGACCCGGACGTGGTGCGGGACCTGATGCTCGCCCTGGCCAGCGGCCTCTTCCGCCCGGAGGGGCGCAAGCGCCTGCGCGGGGCGCTCGCCACGCTGCACGAAGTCCCCTTCCCCCGCCACGCGGACGAGGACGTGCTGACCGCGCGCCTCCAGGCCGCCGACCGCGAGCCGCTGGCCCCGGAAGCGCGCGAGGCGCTGAGAGAGGCCCTGCGCGCGGCCTCCCCCCCGGCCCGTGACCCGCGCGAGCGCCCGGCCATCCGGGGGGCCGCCGAGCGGCTTCAGCAGACGCTCGAAGCCCTGCTGGCGGACGCGCCCGCGCCAGTCTCCGGCCTGATGCCCGCCCGCAGCATCCTGTACGCCGCACACCCGGAGGCCACGCTGCCTGCCCCGGACGACGGCGCGGCCGAACTGGTCATTCACCTGGGGGGTGGGCAGGCGGCCCGCTGGCGCGGCCTGGACCTCCGCTGGCACCCGGTGGGGCCGAACTGGCAGGTGCAGGTGGGGGGTCAGGTGGCCTTGCTGCGCCCGGACCGGCCGCCCGCCGAGCGGGTCCTGACGTTGCTCACGGCGCCCTTCCCCCTGCGCCTGGCCCTGAGCGGCGCGTACCTGCTGCTGCACCCGGAAGGGCCCCCCGCCGAACAGCTCGGCCAGCTCGCCACCCACGCCCGCGCGGCGGCGCGGCTGCTCGACCCCGGCGGGCAGCACGCGAACCTGCGCCTCGCGCGGGCGGCGGCCCAGATGTTGCAAGGCGGGCGGGTGGACGCCGCCGTTCTCGGCCCGGCGAGCGCCGAGAAGTACCGGCAGGCGTCCCCCGAGACGCTCCTCACCTTCGCGCGCAAGGGGGTGGGAGCGCTGGTGGCCCGCCTCACCCGCCTGACGCCCCAGGAGGCGGAGGCCGCCCTGCGCGCCAGCGCCGACGCGCTCGGCCTGCCGCCCCAGCGTGCCCGCGCCCTGCATGACGTGCTGCACGCTGCCGCCTTCACGTCCGAGCGGGTGCCCAGCCCGCAGCCGCTCACGCACCTGACGCTGCCGGGGGACGGGACCTTTGCGAGCGTGACCCTGGGGGACGAGCCGGTCACACTCACGGTCGCGGGCCACACCCTGACGCTGCGCGCGGAGCATCCGGGGGTCAGCGTCCTCCTGCCCGGACAGCCCCCCGTCCCCATGCCGGACCTGCTGGTGCTGCCCGTTCCGGGCGCGCGCGTCCTGCTGATCCGGCAGGGAACGTGGCTCGCGGCCGCCGAGGTGCGGGAGACGGGCGACGAGGACGGGGCCGCGCGCTAGCGGAGTTTGCCCAGGCCCTTGCGGATCAGCGCGTCGGCACTCTGGCCGGGATCGGCGGCCAGCAGTTCGGCCACCACGCCGCGCACCTGCGGCTCACGGAAGCCCAGGGCCAGCAGCGCCTCGATGGCGTCGCGGCCCGCCGTGCTGGCGACCGGGGCGGCCTGGCCCGCACTGCCCGGCAAGGCCGCGGCGAGGTGTTCGGGCACCTTGTTCTGGAGTTCGAGCACCAGCCGCTCGGCGGTCTTCTTGCCGACGCCGGATACGCTGGACAGCAGCTTCACGTCGCCGGTCAGGAGGCCCTGCGCCAAGGCGCTCACGGGCAGCGCGGAGAGCAGGCTGAGCGCCAGCTTGGGGCCGACGCCGCTCACCCCGGTCAGCAGGTCGAAAAGGCGCAGGTTGTCCGCGTCGCTGAAGCCGAAGAGAAGCTGGGCATCCTCGCGCACCACGTGGCGGATATTGAGTTCGGCGGGCTGGCCGGGGACCAGCCGCCCCAGCGTGGAGGCGGGGCAGAAAACCTCATACCCCACGCCCCCGGCGACAATCACGGCGCTCGCCTCACGCACCTCGCGCACGGCGCCACTCAGGTAGGCAATCACGCCCCGGATTCTAGAGGCCACGCCCCGGGGGGAAGGGGCGGGCCTCCCGTTTCGCGCCGGGTGTGTCCCCTCCCCCTGACGCGCCCCGTCCCCATTTTTTTGTCTTTTCAAAAGCCTGAAGGTGAGGGCCGACGCCCACCTTCCCGGTCGGCAGGCAGGAGGATGGGAGCGGCTCAGGGCCAATGGGGCAAGGTTTCCCCCGGGGAGGCCTCCTCCTCCCGCTGGGCCTCGCGGCTCCCTGGCGGCAGGCTCGTTTCCCCCCCCGACTCCAGGGTGGTGAGGGCATCGACGATGGCGGCGGGGTCGCTGGCCTGCATCATCACCGCCGCCTCCAGGTCCTCGCGGTTGTGGACGTTGGGCAGGTCGCGCCGCAGTTCCTCCAGCAGCTCGATGATCTTGGCGCTGCGCTGCTCGGTCAGCAGGGCGACCTGGAGGGCCAGTTGCGCCCGCTGCTCGTTGATCTGGCCCTGCCGGGCCTGCGCCACCAGCACGGTGGTTGCCACCAGCAGACCCAGCAGCCCGATCACCCCCTGCATCCAGTAAAAGGGCGGCTCGTCCCAGGGCGTGCGGCCCTCCCACTTGACGGCCAGGTTCGCGGCCATCCACAGGACACACAGCGCCAGGAACGAGGCCACGAAGACCGGGCGACCTACCAGCGCCCCGATCTGCTCGATGGGCCGGTGCAGCCGGGTCAGGCTTTCCTCGGCCCGCGCCTGCAACACCTCGTTGACGACGATATTCTCCTCGATCAGGTTCTGAACCGTCTCGTCTTCACGGCGCGGCTTCCTCAGACGTTGCCAGCGCGCAAGGCTCTTTCGCATGGCCGTATGCTGCCGCTCTCGGCCCGGCGAATGGTAGGCCGCAGCCGCCTCAAGAGGCGTTCTCCCGCTTCAGCGTTACTTCACGTCAGCCGCGCCGCTCGGGGAGGGACGTGGGGACACTCTGCTGGAGGCGAATCTGATGGTCCTGGCCCTCCCAACCGGCGGCGCTGCGGCGGGTGAAATTCAGGACGTGGTGGCTGGTCAGTTCGGCGGGGCTGAAGGTCACGCCCCACAGGCCGAACGGCAGGGGCAACGCCTCGCGGTCCTGGGGGTCCTGCCAGCCGTCGAAGCCGAAGTGGAGGGTAAATGGCTCGTCGTCCTCAATCAGCAGCAGGCGGCCCGGTTCCAGTTGCGGGACGGGGGCGGCGGGTCGCCAGTGCCGGGCCTCGACGGGCAGCGGCTCGGCGTAGCGATTCTCGACCTCGCGCAGCAGCTCGGCGGGGCGGCCGGTCTGCGAGGCGTGCAGCAGTTTCAGGAACTCGGCGTGCGCCCACAGGAGCGGCATCGCGCTGCCGTTGGGGCGGCCCGGGAAGAGGCCCCGTTCGGGAATCGGGGGGCCGTCCCAGACCTGCTCGGGCAGCAGGCCGCCGGGGCTGGAGCAGCGCAGCAGCGTCTCCAGGTACGGGCGCGAGTCTTCCCCCGCCTGGAGCGCCAGGTGGCCGCGCTCGCCACTCAGCAGCGGCCACAGCCGCCCGATGCCGTGTCCGTCGTAGGGGGAACCGTCCTCGTGTTCGCCGTACCCGTCGTCGTTGTAGCGGTGGTAGAAGGTGCCAGTCGGGGTCGCCTGGGCCAGCAGGTGATCCACCACCTTTACCGTGTCGCGGATGCGCGGGTCGAGCGCCGAGCGCAGCCCCAGGCGCGGCAGGTACGAGAAATCCATACTGACCAGCGCCGCTGCCTCGACGGTTTTCCCCTGCCGGTTCTGGAGCGTCACCTGGCCGGTGAGGGTGCCGTCGCGGTCGGGGGGGGCCAGCCGCACGTAGTAGCCCTGCACGTTCAGCTCCTGACACAGCGGCGTGCCGGTGACATAACAGAGGCTTTCCAGCCGCTCGTTCCAGTCGTCCGCCAGGCCGAGCGCGTAGTGGCGCTCGTTCTCCTCCAGCCAGCCCGCTCCCGCCACCAGGGCCGCGATGGCGACCGCCAGCGTGAAGGGGTTCACGCCCTGGTTCTCCTCCCAGCGGTCCTGGTCGCTGGTGGGGCCGGTGCGGGCCACGAAGGCGAGCGCCCGGCGCACCATGTCGCGGGTGCCTTCCAGTTCCGGCTCGCCCTCCTCGCGCAGCTTGGCCGCCAGCAGCACCGGGAAGGCCGTCTCGTCGAGCTGGATGCCGTGCCAGAAGCCCTGACCGTCGGGATAGTAGTTTTGCAGCCAGTGGCCATCGGCCTGCTGGTTGGCGATGAACCACGCCAGCACCCGCCGGGCGTCCTCGCGCTGGTTGCAGGCGATCAGCGCGAAGGCCGCCAGCGTCGCGTCGCGCGGCCAGACCAGGTGGTAGCCGCCCAGCGTGTCGGTGCTGTTGCCCCAGGGAATGCTCAGGCTGGCGACCAGCGCGCCGGGGTAGGCGCGGTCCTCGTGAATCTTGAGGACCGTCGCGCTGAGGAGCGCCTCCGCGTCCAGTTCCGGGCTCGGGCCGCCCAGCTTCAGCGCGCTGCCCCAGACTTCCCAGGCGTGCAGAAAGGCGCGGCGGGCCACCTCGTCCCCCTCCGCGAGGCTGGCGCGGGCCAGCCCCTGCGCGCCCGTCACGTTCTCCGCGAAGCCCAGCGCCAGCAGGCCCGAAGGTTCCTGAAGCTCGGCGGTCAGGGCCACGTTGCCGTTTTCCGCGCGCTGGTAGCTCCAGGTCAGGCGGCCGTGCGCGTTCAGGTCCTGCCAGCCGTCCGAGAAGCCGACGTATCCGGCGCTGAGATGGTCCAGCGGCCCGCTCGCCAGCAGCGCGAGCGCGCGGTCGCCGGACACCGCCAGCAGCCGCTGCCCCTCGACCCAGGCGGCGTTGGCGTGCCCGGTGGAGGTGAGATGGGGGGCCAGCAGCAGCACCAGGCGGTAGGGGCCGGTCAGGGCGTAGCGGATCAGCAGCACGTCGCGGTTGGGGTCGGGCAGCACCTCCAGCGCGAGCTGGTAGTCCTGGCCCCGGTGCAGGACGGTGGGCAGCGGCAGGTACGGCTTGGGCCTTGAGAACACGTACTGCTGCACCCGCTTGAGGTCCACCCACCCGGACTCGCCCACCAGATAGAAGTTCAGGTCGCGGATCTGCGGCTGCCCGGTGGAGGGCCAGTACACCTCGTTCAGCATCCCGTGCCCCCCGGTGGCCCAGAGGCGGGACGCCCCCCCGAGCGCGGTGGTCACGAAGTCCTTGTCGCTGCTCGTCCAGGTGGGCGGCAGGCCGGGGGCACCGGGGGCGAGACTCTGCGCGGAGGGGGGCTGCGCCAGAGGGGTCTGGTCCGGAAGGCTCTCCTCTGGAACAGGCGGGATGGGAAGAGGCTGCGTTGGAAGACTCTGGGCTGGAAGGGGCTGGGCCGGGGTATCGCTCATGCTTCCTCTCCTCCTGCGGGCCACCGGTGTCTCACCGTACTCTCTTGACTCGCTTGAACGGGTGACCGTGCTGACCAGGGCCGGGGTTACCGGGGCCAGATGCGGTTCATCCACCCGGCCGGATTGGTGCCCTCGCCGCGCACGCGCATTTCGAGGTGCAGGTGTGGCCCGGCGCTCAGGCCGGTCGTGCCCACCTCACCGATCTTCTGGCCGCGCGTGACTTTCTGGCCGGGCTTCACCAGGACCTTGCTCTGGTGAAAGTACAGGCTGGTCAGGCCCGCGCCGTGGTCGATCACGACCAGGCCGCCGCGCACCGGATACTTGCCCGCCAGCACCACCGTACCGTCATTCACGGCCAGCACGGCGGTACCGACGGGGGCGGGATAATCGGTGCCGTAGTGGTACAGGACCGGGCCGCCCGCCACATAGGTGCGCGGCTGGCCGAAGGCGCTGCTCTGGGCCTTGACATTCACGGCGGGCTGGAAGGGCCGGGTCCAGACCTGGGGGGTCCGCAGGGCGTAGGCCTTCTCGACGGCGGCGTCCTCGGCCTTGCGCCCGGGGTCTTCGAGCTTGCCGCTGATGCTGGGCGGGAGGTTGAGGTGCTGCACCGTCTGCCCCAGGTCCGCCACCGGGATACTGCCGCGCACCAGATCGTCGCCCACGCTGACCTCGTACACGACGGGCGTGGTCTTGCCCAGCACCACCCGCCCCAGCACCACGTACTCGCCCGCCGCCCCAATCGGCGTGAGTTTCTCGTTCGGGAGGCGCACATCCTCCCCGACCTCGCTGGGAAAGCGCACGGTGGCCTGCCCGGCCCGCGGCCCGCTGAGGCGCAGCACGAAGGCGTCTCCCATCCGCAGGCGGGCCGGAGCCGTGACGGTCACGCCCGCAATCTGCGAGGTCCCGGCCGGAACGGGCTGCGGCAGCGCCGGGGGATCGGACGCCTGGGCAGCGGGTGCAGGTGTCGGCGGGACCTCACCAGGCAGCCAGAGGGTCTGCCCGACCTCGATGGCCGCGCCCGTGAGGTGATTCAGGCGCGTGAGTTCCTCGACCGTGGTGCCGTGTGCCCGCGCGATGCTGAAGAGGGTGTCTCCCGGTTTCACGGTATACGCTCCCGCTGCCCCCAGCAGGAGCGCGGCGGCGAGCAGCAAGGCGGGGCGCTTGGGGTGGCGGAACCTCATGCGGCGCAGAATAGCGGGCAGCCCGGCAGTGCGGGTGAAAGGGGAACGTCGGTCACCTGACGCCTCCCCGCCCCGGCCTCGCCCAAAGCTCAGGACTGACGCGAAACTCTGTTCTGGGTAGTGGTGGAGCACTGCGTTTTCCCGCTTAGAACGGCTGCGCCGTCCACCCCCCTCTCCTGCGGAGCTGTACCAGTCCCAGCCTCCCCCACAAGGGGGGACTCGTAGAGCTGCCCAGCAGAGGAGTGAAAGGCCCTCACCCACACGCACCCGGCTTTTGAATCGCGTCAGTCCTGAGCTGAAGCTTCCCCGCGCTGGAGAGCTGGGGGTGGGGGGGACGCCTTCCAACGCAAATGCCCCCACATCCCCAACCCGTCACTCAGCCTTCCGCCGTGTCGAGGATCAGCGTCACCGGGCCGTCATTGGTCAGGTCCAGGGTCATATGCGCCCCGAAGACGCCCTCCCCCACCGGAAGGCCGCAGGCGCGCAGGGCCGCGTTGAATTCGGCGTACAGGGCGCGGGCGTGGTCGGGCGCGGCGGCCCCGCTGAAGCCCGGACGGTTGCCCCGGCGCGTATCGGCATACAGGGTGAACTGGCTGACGCTCAGGATGCCCCCGCCGATGTCCTGCACGCTGAGGTTCATCTTCCCGGCCTCGTCGTTAAACACCCGCAGTTTGACGATCTTCGCGGCGAGCCGGTGGGCGATCTCGGGCGTGTCCTCCGGCGCCACCCCCAGCAGGATCAGGAAGCCGGGGCCGGTCTGGCCCGTCACGCGGCCCTCCACGGTGCAGGTGGCGCGCGTGACCCGCTGAAGAACGGCGCGCACGTCAGTTCCCCCGGCCCATCAGTTGCCCAGCCGGGCGCGCAGGCTCCCGATGGCGTCCGTCAGCAGTTCTGCCTCGGTGAAATCCAGGTTGCCGCGCGTCTTCTCGGCCAGCATGGTCAGCAGTTTCAGGGAACGCTCGGCCACCTTCCTCGCCCGGCCTTCCTCCAGCAGTCCGTCACGCGCCGCGCTGGCGGTGGCGGCATTCAGGTCGCCCAGGGCTGCCTCGGCGGTGGCTTGCAGGCTGTTCACGAATCCGACGAATTCGGGGTTGGGCATGAGGGGCAGTGTAGAGGGGAGGGCGACCCACTTTCAGCCCTGGAAGATCAGCAGCGGCAGGCCGCGTGATCTTGCTGGCCACTGAAAACTCAGGATTTACGCGAAACGTGGTTCACGGCGGCAGAAGGAAATCGCGTTTTCCCGCGGCTGCTCCGTCCATCCCCCTCTGCAAGCAGCTCTGCGAGTCCCACCCTCTCGCGGTGCGAGCTGTACCAATCCCCCACAAGGGGCTGGGTGATGCATGTAAGCCTCTCATGAAGAAGAAACAACGTGTGGAGCGATAAAAAAGCCCCTCCCCCTTGACTGGCACAGCTCCGCAGGAGAGGGTTGAGGTTGGGAGGGGGTGAACAGGCCCGGCATAGAGAGGCCAATGGATGACCCAATGACTGCCCTGTTTTGAGGGCAGCCGAGCGGCGGCCACCCCCTCCCCGACCCTCTCCTTCTGAATCGCGCCAGTCCTAAGTTGACGGCCGCCACTCCCTCAAAACAGCGTCGGCTGCCCCCCTGCCGGAGACGGCGCGGCGGGCACCAGCCCCTCCGGTTCCTTCTCTCCTCGCAGGACGGCGGCCGCCTCACGGATATCGCGCCAGGTGAGGCTCTTGGGGCCACCGGGGGCGCGGGTGTCGTTGCGGAGCAGGTAGGCGGGGTGGAACATCGGCATCAGGAGGGCCTGGTAGGTCCCGCCCTGGCCGTCCGCGTGGCGGTAGGGATACCAGGTGCCGCGCGTGCGGGTGATGCCCTGGCGGATGCCCAGCAGGTACTGGGTGGGCGTGTTGCCCAGGCTGAGGATCACGCGCGGGCGCAGCAGCGCGAGCTGCCTCTCCAGCCAGAGGTCCGTGCAGATGGCCGTCTCGTCGGGTTCCGGGGCGCGGTTGCCGGGCGGGCGACACTTGACGATGTTGGTGAAGTAGGCGTCCTGCCGGGTGAGATTGACGGCGGCCAGAATCCGGTCGAGCAGTTGCCCCGCCCGGCCCACGAAGGGGCGGCCCAGCCGGTCCTCGTCGCCGCCCGGGCCTTCACCGACGATCAGCAGCGGCGCGGCCGGGTCGCCGTCCGCCACCACCACCTGCGTGCAGCCGGGGCGGAGCTTGCAGGCGGTGCAACCCTTCGCCTCCAGTTCCAGGGCCTGGAGGGCTGCCACGTTCACCGTCGTCATGCGGGGCTCCACCTCATGCCGGGCAGGGTAACGCCGCAGGGGCGCGGGCGGCGGAAGCTGGGGCACGGTTGGGGGGTCACCCCTGGGCAGGCATCCCCTGCCCCTGATCCGCGTTCAACTTGGGGCGGTGGTTGCGGGCCTCGCGCCGGGCCTTGGGGTCGAGGCCGACCAGGAGGAAGAAGTTCTCCAGGGCGTTTTCGCGGCCCTTGATGTCGGGGTGTTCGTGTTCTGCCGTCCCGGTGACGAAGGGGAGCTGGCGGTACAGCTCCAGCGCGTGCTCGATCACCTCGTCGGGGGCATGGGTTTCGGCATACGTGCCCAGCAGGACGTACACCTCGCGGCGGCTCTCGGCGTGGTTCAAGAAGGCGTCGGGGTGGGGGGTTTCGGGGGCGCGCAGCATGTCCTGACGGGCGATGCGGCGGTAGTGCTTGAGGCCTTGCAGGAGCTGTTCAGTGGTCATCGGTTCCTTCATGGGTCCTCCGGCGGGCGCGGGCGGCCTGAAGCGTAGAGCTGCGGCGAGTATAGGCCGCCGCGCGAGCGGACTGACACAGGGACACTCGACCAGCCCGGGCAGAGAACGGTCCGCACTCCCCTATCTGGCTTAAATGAGAACCGTGAGTTTTAGATTTCACACAGCTTTCCTACTTACCGCCACCCAGACAGCATATTTTCAATGAGAGCGCAAATGAGCCATATCCTGAGAAACTTGAGCCGGGGCTGGTATTTTTCCCGTATTCATCGATTCTTGGCCCGTATAGAGGGCGTATAGGCGCATAAAAACCTGGCCTTCGCCCAAGGATTAAGGAAAATAAAATAAAGGCGGGTTAAACTTCCCGGGTCGATGAAAGCGTTCCGTACCCTTCTGATGGCGACCGCGTTGTGCAGCAGTAGCGCCCTCGCCGCTGCCTACACGGTCAAGGCCGGTGACACGCTCTATCAGGTGGCCCTGACCCACAACCTGGAACCGGCTGAACTGATGCGGCTGAACGGACTGAGCAGCAGCACGCTGGAAGTCGGTCAGAAGCTCAACGTGGGGGACGCGGCCCAAGCTCCGGCGTCCCAGACTCCGGCATCCCAGGCTCCGGCCACCCAGACTCCCGCGACCCGTCCGGCGGCCACGGCTCCACGGGCGGCGGCGAGCCGTCCGGCAGCGGCGCGGCCTGCTCCGCGCACGGCGGCAGCTCCGGCAAAGGCGAAGGCGGCGCGTCCCGCGCAGGCCAGCGCCGCGCCCCAGAAAGGCCAGGCCTTCGTCCGCACGGCAGCGACCCGCTTCCTGGGGATCCGCTACGCGCACGGCGGTGCGGGCGGCGGCGGTCTGGACTGCTCGGGCTTCACGATGCGGGTGTTCCAGCAGTTGGGGATCAACCTCCCGCACAGCGCCGCCGCCCAGTGGCGCGCGGGCTCCGCAGTCAACAGCCGGAACCTGCAACCCGGTGACCTGGTGTTCTTCAACACCACGGGGACCGTCGCCAGCCACGTCGGTATCTATGTCGGGGGCGGCATGATGGCCAACGCGAACAGCTTCTACGGCCGCACGATGATCGAGCCGCTGTTCAGCAACCCCTACTGGGCCAGCCGCTTCGTCGGTGCCCGCCGCGTTCTGAGCTGATCCGCACACCCGGAAGAGCGAACGCCCCCGCCATTGCAGCGGGGGCGTTCGCCGTTTCCGGCAGGCCGCAGAGTGCAGCCGTGCGGGCCTACTGGCGGATGACCTGGGCGTCCTTGGGCAGCGCCCGGAGGCCGGTGACGGTCAGGCCGCTGTTCACCCTGTAGTTCGTGACGTTCAGATCGGCCAGCACCTTGTTGTCACCGCCGACCAGTTGGACGCGGGTGGGCCGCCAGCCCGCCTCGGTGATCCAGACCCGGGCACGGTCAGTGGTGTTCGCGTTCTTGGCCGCCGCCTCCAACTGGTAGACCTTCTTGCCGGAAACGGTGGTGGTGCCCAGCAGCTTCACGTTGTACTGGTTCAGCAGGGTCGCGGCGTTGCTGAGCTGCGTGAAGTCCAGGCCGCCGAAGCCCGCGCTGTCGGCCGCCTTCCTGGTCGGCGTGACGGTGATCTGGTTCGTCAGGAAGAGGTACTGGCGCACCTCGTTGCGGTCGGCCACGACCACGTTGTCGGCCAGCGCGTCGGGCGCGGCGAATTGCAGGCGGGCGACGCCCTGCGCGGGAATGCTCTTGACGGTCAGGTCGATCTTCTGGGGGGTGGATTCGAGGGTGGCGCTGCCTTGCAGGCGGAAGGTCACGTCCTTCGCGGCCTTCTGAGCGGCGTCGACCCGGTTCAGGATATCCTGCACGGTCTGCGCGCCCGCACAGGACACGCCTGACATCAGGAGAGAAACCGCGAGGGTCAGCAGGGAGAGGGATCGCTTCACCCCCCGAGTCTTCCACCCCCTCTCATGAGAAGGGCGGGGGGACGCTGACGCCGCGTTCACCGCGCCCGGCGGCTAGGGTCTGTCTGGCTGAAGAATCAAAGCCAAAGAAGGATGCAAGCGAGGTGGACACCGGCTAAAAACTGGTGTCCACGCTTCTCGTACCGGGTGGCAATCGCCCGAAAATCCTTGAGGCGATTGATCCCCCGTTCGACGACCTGGCGGCCTTTGTAGGCTTCTGCGTCAAATTTTGGGGGGCGTCCCCCCCGCTTGCCCTTCCGCAGCCGGGCCTTGCGCGCATCCTGGCGCTCGGGACAGACACACCTGATCTTGCGTGCCCGCAAAGCACGCCGGTATTTCCTCGCCCCATACGCCCGATCCATCCGAAGGGTCGGGGGACGCTTGCGCGGGCGTCCCGGACCGGGACGCCCCACCCGCACGGCCTCCAGAAGCGGCACGAGGTAGGTCGGGTCGCTCGCCTGCCCAGCAGAGATCAGCACACTGAGGGGCCGACACTTCCCATCCATCAGGACGTGGATTTTGGTGGTGCGTCCCCCACGACTGATCCCGAGCCACTCGTCTTCGAGCGCCCCCTTTTTTCCAGCTTGGCTGGCTCTTTTCGTGCGCCCACCGCAGCGCGGTGGGCTTTGACGTGCGTGCTGTCCGCCGCCGCGCCTTCCCAATCAATCTTTCCCTCAGCATCCGCTTTCAGGTGCAGGGCGGCCAGAATCTCGGCCCAGACCCCGCTGCGCGACCAGCGGGTGAAGCGGTCATGACACGTCTTCCACGACCCATACCGCTCGGGAATGTCTCGCCACGTTGCCCCGGTCTTCTGACGCCAGATAATGCCGTTCAGCACCGGCTTATGGTCCTTGTAGGCGTGTCCCTTCTTGGGGTTTTTGGGGAGCAGTGGGGCCAGAATGGCCCACTGCTGCTCCGTCAAATCCGTCCGTCCCATCCCCCTATCCTGCCAAATTCAGCCAGACAGACCCTAGGGCTGCTCCGGGGAAGTGCCGCCCAGTGGGAAGCTGTACCCGACCCGCGCGCCCAGGCCCCCCGTCCCGCCGCGCACGTCCAGGCTGAGCGTGCCGCGCCCGACGGGCAGCGTGGCCTCGGCCCCGGCCCGCAGTGGGGCGCTCGCCCGCCGCCACGGCTCGTAGGCCAGGTACAGCCGCGTGGTGCTGCCCTCCCCCAGCACGTCCGGGGCACTCAGGCTGCCCACCGCGCCCCAGGTACCCGGCCCGGCCAGCGCGTCGAGGGCCACCGTGAAGCCCGACTCGGCACTGTAGGTCACGCCGCCCGTCACGCCCCGCACGTCCTGCCCGGCGCGTGCCCCCAGCCGCAGCGCGAGGGTGCCCGTCCGCTCGGTGGCCGGTTCGGCGTCGGGGTCGTCCCCCTCGGCGGGGGGCAGCACGCGCGTCAGGTCGCGCCGCCACTCCACCCCCAACAGGCCCTGGTTCTGCGGCCCGAACTCACCTCCCAGGACGGCGATCAGTGTGCGGTTCACGCGGTAGCGGGCGGTGAAATCGGCGTTCCAGCCGCCTGTCCGAAGGTCGGTGGGGGCCAGCGTCCAGGCGGCCAGCGGGTCTACGTTCACTGCCGGGGCCGTGAAGAAGGTCCCGCCCAGGTCCAGCGCGACCGGGCCGAGGGTTCCATTCGCCCGTGACGAGAGGCGCACGCCGCCCGACCACGTCAGCGCGGCGTCCGCGCGGGCACTCAGCGCCCCGGCGGGGGGCAGGCTGAAGCCCTGCACCACCCCGACCTCCACCGCCCGGTTGGACACGCCCGCCGAGAGGGTGCCGCGCCCGAAGGTCACGTCATGGACTCCGGCCCGCAGCAGGCCGCCGTCCCAGGGGGCGCCCGCGCGGTACGTCACGCCGAAGTCCAGGGCGAGTGCCCCCGCCCCGCCCGCACACGCTCCGGCCAGGGCCAGAGCCGTCATCATCCGCTTCATGCGGGCAGCCTAGCAGGCGGGAACCCGCCTTCCTGATGGGCCGTCAGAATGGCTTCCCCCGGAGCAGGTAAGTTTGACGGTATGAAGAAGCTGCTGCTGGCTCCCCTGTTCGCGCTCGGGCTGGGGGCATGTGCGCCCACGCAGTCGGTCGTGCAGGTGCCGACCTTCGAGGTCCAGAGCGTGCGCCTGACAGGCCTGTCCCTGCCCAGCGGCCCGAACCCCGCGACGGCGAGCATCACCCTGCGGCTGCGGGTCGGGAACCCCAATCCCGTCCCGGTGCGGCTCGCCAACATCGGCGGCCAGCTCATCCTCGACGGGCAGAACGTGGGCAGCGTGAACCTGCCCAACGTGAACCTGCCCGCGCGGGGCGAGGCCGAACAGCTCGCCAACCTCAGCCTGCCCGTCACCCTCCAGACCGCCGGGGCGTTCCTGAGGGTCGCGCGTGGGCAGCAGGTGGCCTACCGCGTGGACGGCACCTTCACCGCCGACCTGGGCGTGCTGGGCCACCCCACCTTCGGGCCATTCACGTTCACCCAGGGTGTGTGGCAGCAACCGGCCATCCTGCCGTTCTGAGAGCCTTCGGGAAAGGGGATGTCGCCTATCGCGACTCCTCCCCACCCTGCCGCTCCCAACGCTTAGGACTTACGCGAACCTCTGGCGGGGAAGGGCGAGGGAGTTGAGGAAACGTGGGGCTGGGATGCCCGGCCTGTTCACCCCCTCCCAGCCTCCCCCCTCAAGGGGGAAGAGAAAAACAGCGTTCTACACGCTTTCTTCTTCCCAGTCGCATAAGTTCCAAGCGGAAGCGCCCCTATCTTTTGTCTTTTCAAAACTCTGTAGGCGACGGCTAGGTTCCACCTTGCAAGTGTGCAGGCATGGCAGAGGAGCTTTCGGGCCGCAGGCCCGCAGCCGCCCGGCGGAGATCAACACGTTCCAGGCAGGAACCGTCCACGCCCCAAGCACCTCCGCCGCTCAACGAGTCTCCCTTTGCCGAGCGCAGCGGAAAGCTCCCCCTGCCCCCCGGTGGGGGGTGGGGGGAACACCTTCCACCTCCACCGCTCCACCAGACCAGCCTGCCTTCCAGCCGCCAAGAAGCAGCCCCGGGCCGTGAGTTCACCGTTCACGGCTTACGCTGGGTCCCATGACCTTCCCCGACCTCCCCGACCCCCAGCGTGCCTGGGCCTACCTTCCGGCCTCTCCCCTGTCCGGCGCGGCGGAGGGGCCACTCGTGGGCCTGACCTTCAGCGTCAAGGACCTCTACGGCGTGCCGGGATGGCCGCTGCGGGCGAGCACCCGCGCCCCCGTCCCCGACCCCGGCGAGAGCATGCTGGTACGGCGACTGCTGGACCTGGGCGCGAGCGCCGTCGGCAAGACGCACCTGCACGAGGTCGCGCTGGGCATCACCGGGATGAACGGCTTCGGGGGGACCACACATCCCTTCGACCCGGAGCGCGTCCCGGGCGGGAGCAGCAGCGGCGCGGCGGTGAGCGTCGCGCTGTGGCAGGTGGACTTCGCCCTGGGCACGGACACTGGCGGCAGCATCCGCGTTCCGGCGGCCTGGTGCGGCGTGGTGGGCTACAAGCCGACCAAGGGGCATCCGGCCTGGAGCACCGAGGGCGTGCTGCCGCTGTCATGGACGTGCGACCACGCGGGACCCCTCGCGCGGGACATGCGGACCATCGTGCAGGTGCAGGAGGCGCTGACCGGGCAGACTGTGGCGCCGCAGGACTGGGCGGGGGTGAAGGTCGGCCTGTGGCTCCCCGAGGGCTGGGTGGACGACACGGTGCGGGAGGCGCTGCGACTCTACGCCGCCCGGCTGGCGGGCCTGGGAGCGACCGTGGAGGCTGTCCCCTTCCCCGAAGTCCTCGACGCCTACTCGCCCATCGTGCTGAGCGAGGCGGCGCAGGTTCACTCGGAGGCGCTCAAAGAAACCGAACCCGGTTTCCTCCCCTTCACCCACGCCTCGCTGCGGCAGGGGCAGGCGCTGACGGAAGAGGAGGTGCGGGCCGCCTTTGCCCACCGCGCCGGATACCGCGCCCAACTGGATGACCTGCTGTCGCGCTTCGACGTGCTGCTCGCCCCCGCCGTGCCCACCCCCCCGCCGCTGGTCGGGCAGGAGGAGGTGGAGGTGGGGGAAGGCCGCCTGCCCCTGCGCCGCGCCGTGCTGCGCCTGACCGCGCCCTTCAGTCTGCTGGGGGCACCGACCGTCGCACTTCCCTCCACCGCCCCGTTCGTGGGCGTGCAACTGGTCGGGCGGCACGGCGAGGATGACCGGTTGCTGGGCCTCGCCCTGGCCCTGGAGGGTTAAGGTGGGCGGCATGAAGAACGCCCCTGTCCTCCTGGCCGCCCTGCTGTCCCTGCTTCCTCCCGCGAGAGCAGAACCCGCGCCGCAGGTGCTCAAGTGGGGCAACCTCACCGTCACGGTCACGCCCCGCCCGGCGGAGAACTTCGAGGCCGAGGCGCGGGCGGTCGTGAAGAACGGCACCCGGACCGTCCTGACCGTGAAGGGCTGGAACGTGGCGGCCGAACTGCAACCGCTGCGGCCCGGCGGCCTGCCGGAACTGGTCCTCTCCACCTACTCGGGCGGGGCGCACTGCTGCGTGACGTACTACGCCTTCACTCAGGACACGGGAAGCGTGGAAAACCTCGCCATCATCGAGGGGGGGAATTACGGCGTACGCTTCATGGACCTGAACGGCGACGGCACGAAGGAACTGCTGTTTGCCAGTGACACCCTCGCCTACTACGACTGGAGTTTCGCCACGAGTCCGGCGCTCCTGACGGTCCTGGGCTGGGACGGCGTGCGGCTGGCCGACCGCACCCGCGCCTATGCCTATATTCCGGCGCAGGAGGCAGGCCGCAATCTCCGCGACCTGCTGAACGGGCTGGGCAGCCTCTCGGCCGAGGAACTGCGCGCGCGGCTGGGTGGGTACTACGCGAACATGATCCTGGCCGGGCAGGGCACGCAGGCCGAACAGGTGCTCCGGGCGCAGGTGTTCACGAAGTCCGCGCCCCTGCGCGACTGGTTCCGGCAGCACCGGACGGGCCTGATCAATGCCACCTACGCCCAGCCCGAAGGCCGGATGCAGGCGGTCAACAGCCCCACCTACCCCCTGCCCAGTCCCCAGGAAGGCCAGTGAGGCCGGACAGCGAGGAGGCGCGGCCGGTTCAGCCCTCGGCGGTGGTGGGGTTGATGGTGGACCGCACGGCCGAGACGCTGTTGGCCGGAAAGCCGCCCTTCTCGGCGTGCTGGCGGATCAGGTCGGCGTTCGGGGCGATGTAGACGCAGTAGATCTTGTCGTCGGTGACGTAGCTCTCGACCCACTGAATCTGGGGGCCGAGTTCCTCCAGCACGGCGCGCGACTTCTGCGAGATGCCGCGCAGGTCGTCCTGGCTGAGCGTTCCGGCTCCGGGCAGCTCGCGTTCGATCACATACTTGGGCATGGCTGACCCTCCTGCATGGGCGTATGGACAGAGGCTCTTGAGGAACGGGGCGGAGAACGGGATTGTGGAGCGCCCAGTATACCGTCTGCCCGCCGTTTCCCCGTCAGACACCCTTCATGAGGGCCGTTTAGGCTCCGGTATGCGCCCGAACGCCCTCCCCCGCGTCCTGCTCGCCGCCGCGCTCCTCCCCGCCCTGACCGGCTGCGCCTTCGGCGCGTACATCTCCCCGAGTACGCCGCTGGAGCGCGCCCTCAACGGCACCTACGAGGGTATCGGCGTGGGCGGCACCGGCCGGGTGCCCTACCGCCTGATCCTGTACGTTCAGGAACGCGAGGGCCGGGCGAGCGGCGTCATCACCAATCTGGAAAGCCGCAAGGCCTACGCCCTCAGCGGCAAGTTCCAGCGGGCCGGGCAGGGCGGCAGCATCGACGTGAATCTCTACGAGGACGGCGACAAGCTGCGCGGGACGCTCCGCGCCCAGATCGACGGGACGAAACTCAGCGGCACCCTGCGGACCGTGCTGCTGGGGAGGGAACTGCTGGGGTACGTCGTGAACCTGGACAAGCAGCCGGAGGGGGGCGCCCCGGCCAACGTGCCCGCCTCGCCAGCACCCACCGTGCCCTGAACGCTAGAATTCCTCCCGGTCGCGGTGGCCCAGGCAGCAGCACAGGTCGCCGCGCGTGAAGGCCCCGGAATCCCTCCGTCAGGCCGAGGAGAGTACAGATGAAGGCACACCTGATCACCTATGGCTGCCAGATGAACGAGTACGACACCCATCTGGTCGAGTCGCAACTCGTGAGCTTCGGCGCGGACATCGTTCCCAGCGTGGACGAGGCCGACTTCGTGCTGGTGAACACCTGCGCGGTGCGTGGCAAGCCCGTGGACAAGGTCCGCTCCCTGCTGGGCGACCTCCGCAAGCAGAAGGCGCAGCGTCCCCTGGTGGTCGGCATGATGGGCTGCCTCGCTCAGCTCGAAGAAGGCCAGCAGATCGCCCGCAAATTCGAGGTGGACGTGCTGCTCGGCCCCGGCAGCCTGCTGGACATCGGCCAGGCGCTGGAGGCGAACGAACGCTTCTGGGGACTGCAATTCAAGGACGAACTGCACGGGCACATTCCCCCGCCCCCGCAGGGCAAGCTCCAGGCGCACCTCACCATCATGCGCGGCTGCGACCACCACTGCACCTACTGCATCGTGCCCACCACGCGCGGCCCGCAGGTCAGCCGCCACCCCGACGACATCCTGCGTGAGCTGGACATGCAGCTCTCGGCCGGGGTGCAGGAGGTCACGCTGCTGGGGCAGAACGTGAACGCCTACGGGGTGGACCAGGGGGCGAAGCTGGCGGGGTATCCCTCCTTCGCGGACCTGCTGCGCCTGGTCGGCCGCTCGGGCGTGCGCCGCATCAAGTTCACCACCAGCCACCCGATGAACTTCACCGAGGACGTGGCCGCCGCGATGGCCGAGACGCCCGCCGTCTGCGAGTACGTGCATCTGCCGGTGCAGAGCGGCAGTAGCCGTGTGCTGCGCCGCATGGCCCGCGAGTACACCCGCGAGAAGTACCTCGGCCACATCGCGGAGATCAAGAAACACCTGCCGGACGTGGTGCTGGCGACCGACATCATCGTGGGCTTCCCCGGCGAGACGGAGGAGGACTTTCAGGAGACGCTCAGCCTGTACGACGAGGTGGGTTACGACAGCGCCTACATGTTCATCTACTCGCCGCGCCCCGGCACGCCCAGCTACAGGCACTTCGCGGACCTGCCGCGCGAACTCAAGACCGAGAGGTTGCAGCGCCTGATCGTCAAGCAGAAGGAATGGAGCGCCCGCAAGAACGCCGCGAAGGTCGGCACGGTTCAGGAAGTCCTGCTGCGCGGGGAGGCCCACGAATCCGGCTTTCTGGAAGGCCACACGCGCGGCAACCACCCGACCGTGGTGCCGAAGGCGGTGGGCGCGAGCGGCCCCGGCGTGTACCGCGCCCGGATCGAACACGCCACGCCGCATATGCTGTACGGCCGCCTGATCGGCGCGGATGGTCAGGACCTC
Organism: Deinococcus metallilatus; assembly: GCF_004758605.1. NCBI lineage: Bacteria > Thermotogati > Deinococcota > Deinococci > Deinococcales > Deinococcaceae > Deinococcus > Deinococcus metallilatus. The sequence goes on along the minus strand of NZ_CP038512.1, from coordinate 1,134,367 downwards.
CCCGAGTTGCCGCGCTTCAACCCGGAAGCGGCGGCGCTGAGTCATCCCTTGCAGATGGTGTAGCGGCGCGGGCAGGAGGCCGGGGCCGCCCTCTGCCCCGGCTTTGGCCGTCTTCAGGGCACCATGAGGGTGAACGCGGGGGTCACCACATTGAGCGTCCTGACCGCCCCCTGGGCCTTGCCTCCCGGCGCGAGCCTCACCTGCGGCCGGGCCCACGCTTCCAGCGTCTGCGTGCCGGACGACAGCGCCAGCGTCATCGACGAGGAAATGCCCTCCCCCACCCGCCACAGCCGGGGGGGCAGCGGGGCCGCCACGCAGGGCTGGCCCTCGGTCGAAGCGGAGGTGCCACCGGTCACGGGCAGGACGTTGTAGCCGATGGTGAAGGGCCGGGGGCAGGTATCCTCCAGCAGCACGTCATACGGCCCGACATTCACCACCGTCACCGTCAACAGCCCGCCCTGCACGGTGGCCTGGGCGGCGAGTTGGGTTCTGGGGGTGGTGGCGGCGGGCGCGCAGGCGGTCAGCAGGCCCAGCAGCAGGATTCCCGCAACGTTCCTCATGGCCCCAGCATGGACGCTCCCGGGCGTGCCTGTATTTGTGTTCCCCTCACGTTCCCTCAAGGCCGCATCACCCTAGGGTCAGGTTCATCGCCCAAAGTGAGCGTTATGAAAAAGATGCTGCTGGGAGCGGTCGGACTGAGTGCGGTGCTGGCGAGTTGCGGTAATGTGACTCCTGGAGGAGAGGCATTTTTGAGGACTAATCCAGGACCCGAGCTTCGTACCAATTATATTGATAAGGCGACGGGACGCTATATAGCTTGTGATGTTACTGACTATGGTACTTCTGCACGTTTGCAAAATATCGCAATCGTTGAATTTTATGCAGCAGGGACCGCAGCAGTCAATATAGAACTTGCAGGCCAGCGAACCACCGATAAGGCAGCCTTCCAGATTGACAAACTCAGAAGGTCAAGCGACAATGATTATATCGCCGATCTCCCACTCAATACCTTAGCCCCCGCCTCTGTTAACGCGCAAACAGTCGATGTCAAGCCTCAATATCAGTATGTCGCCATCACTGGCACTAAGCGGGGTAGCTTTACGGCAACTGTGAGCCTCCAAGCCGCTAGCGGAACCATTAGTGCTACCAGCAACGCCGTAGACGTTTACACAAGCTGCGTCTATCTCGGTAATACCGACTCCCGAGACTGAAATTTTATCAACAAGGGCCGCCCCATCCACGAGGCGGCCTCTTTCCTTTTCCTCTCCCTTACCGCCCGCCGTATTCCTGGGTATCGCTCACGGCGCCGCTGCGGCCACTCGTGCCCCCGCTGCCGGTCATCAACAGGCCGAGTTGCGTCTCGGTGGCGGTCGCAGCGTCCACCTCGCCCACGACCTGCCCCTCGTACATCACCAAGATGCGGTCGGCGAGGTTCATGACTTCGCCCAGGTCGGCGCTGACGAGCAGCACGGCCAGGCCCTGGTCGCGGGCCTCGACGATGCGGGCGTGGATGAACTCGATGGCGCCGATGTCCACGCCGCGCGTGGGCTGGCTGGCGACCAGAATTTTCGGCCCCTTCCGCATCTCGCGGGCCACGATCAGCTTCTGCGCGTTGCCGCCGCTGTAGCGGCCCGCCTGGAGGCTGACGCTGCGGGGGCGCACGTCGTACTGCTCGCTGAGGACGCGGGCATTCTCCTCGATCACGCCCAGGTTCAGGAAGCCCAGCGTCCCGGCGAAGGGCGCGCGGTCGTGTTCGCCCAGGATGTAGTTCTCGGCGGTGGTCATGTCCAGCACCAACCCGCGCTCGTTGCGGTCCTCGGGGATGTGCGAGAGGCCCGAAGCCTCCACCTCGCGCACGCCGCGCGCGGGGCGGCCCAGGTAGGTGATCTCGCCGCTGGTGACGGGACGCAGGCCGGTGATCGCCTCGACCAGCTCGCTCTGGCCGTTGCCCTCCACGCCCGCGATGCCCACGATCTCACCCGCGCGGACCTGGAAGGAGACGTTGTCGACGGCGTTGCCGTGCTCACCCTTCACGGTGACATTCCGGATATCCAGGGCGACCTCGCCGGGCCGGGCGGGCGCTTTCTGCACCTTGAGGGTCACGTCGCGGCCCACCATCATGCGCGCGAGCGTCTCGGTGGTGGCGCCCTGGGTGGGAATGGTGCCGATCATCTTGCCGTCGCGGATCACGCTGATGGTGTCACTGATGTGCAGCACCTCATGCAGCTTGTGGCTGATAAAGATCACGGCGTTGCCGCTGGCCGCGTACTGGTTTTTCAGGAAGTCGAAGAGTTCGTCCGTCTCGCTGGGTGTGAGCACGGCGGTCGGCTCGTCCAGAATCAGGATGCGCGCGCCGCGGTACAGCGTCTTGAGAATCTCGACCTTCTGCTGGAGACCCACCGGCAGGTCCCCCACCAGCGCGTCGGGGTTCAGGTCGAAGCCGAACTGCCGGATCAGTTCCGCTACGCGGCGGCGCGCACTCGCGTAGTCGATGGAGGTGCCCGCTCGCGGCTCCGCACCCAGGATCACGTTCTCGGTCACGCTCAGGGTATCCACCAGCATGAAGTGCTGGAAGACCATCCCGATCCCGCGCGCAATCGCCTGCGCTGGATCGGTGAACTGGACCACCTCACCGTCCACGACGATCTCGCCGCTGGTGGGGGGCTGCGCGCCGTAGACGATCTTCATCAGGGTGCTCTTGCCCGCGCCGTTCTCGCCGCACAGCGCGTGGACGCTGCCCCAGCGCACCTGCATGGAGATATTGTCGTTCGCCAGCACCAGCGGAAAGCGTTTGGTGATGCCGCGCAGTTCCAGCGCGTACTCGGCGTTGTGCCGCACCGCTTGCAGCACGTCGTTGTTGGCAACCGTCATACGCCCAGTGTACCGCCGCGCGCCCCTCGTCCCGAAAGGCTGCATCCCTCACAATAGGCGGACATGGAATCTTTCTGGCTGGCCGTCACGTCTCTGGGGCGTGACGAGGTTTTTATCGTGGTGCTGGCGCTGTACACCTGGCTGGTGAATCCCCGGGGCGGGCAGAATCTGGGGGTGGCCTTCGCGCTCTCGTATCTGGTCAACACCGCCCTGAAGTTCGGCTTCGACCTCCCCCGCCCCTTCACGCAACATCCCGGTGTGGCGAGCGAGGCGGCCCGCGCCACGGCAGGCGGCCCGGGCCTGCCGAGCGGGCACGCGCAACTGGCGGCGACGCTCTGGGGCGGCATCGCCGGGCAGGTCGGGCGGGCAGGCATGTGGGCAGCCGCGCTGCTGCTGATCGCGCTGATCGCCTTCTCGCGCCTCGCGCTCCACGTCCACTATCCCAGCGACGTGCTCGTGGGCCTGCTGCTGGGGGCGGCCTTCGCCTGGATGGCGGCGAGCGGCTATTTCCCGCAGCAGGGGGCACTGCGCTGGCTGGTGCCGGTGATCCTGCTGGCGCTGGCCGCCTTCCTCCCGGCAGGCACGCCGCGGGAGTACGGCACCTCGCTGGGACTGCTGGCGGGCTTCTGGTTCTCCCGCCCCGGCTTCGCGCCGCCGCGTGATCTGGCAGGCCGGGTAATCGTCGGCCTGCTCGGTCTGGTGATCGTCTTCGCGGTGTACTTCGCGCTGGGGGCGCTGCCGCAGGCATTCAAGGACATCGGCCTGGTGCGCGCGCTGCGGTACGCGCTGCTGGTGCTGGTGGCGGTGGAAGGCGTGCCGCTGTTGCTGCGGCGCTGGCTGCCCAGGGCTTGAGAGGGACGGCGAACAGGGAGGCGCGGCCTGCACAAAAGACCCCTCACCCAACCCGCCGCAAGCGGCTGTCCCAGTCTCCCCGGGGAGAGGGGCCTCGCGCAGCGAGGGGGTGAGGGGTCTTTCTGTCAAACGCGCTATGGGCGGCTCTCCACCGCGCCCGCGCCTTCGCCTGCTCAGGCACTCGCCCGGCCTCGGCCCCCGTTCTTCCGCAGGACATCGCTGACCCCCGACACCCGCAGAATCGCCTGGCGCAGCGCCTCCACATCGGCCTGTCCGGTCACCGCCAGCCGCAGGTAGATGTGCGCGGTGTTGTCGGCACTCACCCCCGCCTCGACCTTCATCGGGCTGCGCTTCTCGGCGGCCAGGACACCCAGCACGTCGGCCAGCAGGCCCGCCCGGTCCGGGGCGACCACGTCGAGGTCGATGATGGTGCCGCCCGGCGTGCCCGAATCCCAGGAGGCGGCGACACAACGCTCGGGTTCGTCCTTGAGCAGGCGGATCATGTTGGGACAGTCGATGCGGTGGATGCTGACGCCCCGCCCGCGCGTGAGATAGCCCATGATCTGATCCCCCCGGATCGGGTGACAGCACTGGGCCAGCTTGGTGGTGGTGCTCAGGCCCTCGACGTAGACGCCGCCGGGCTCGGTGGGCACGGGGGTGCTGCGCCGGACCGGGACCTGGGCCTGTTCCTGCGCCAGACTCGGGGACAGCACGCGCCCGACCACGCTGGGCGTGACCTTCCCGGCATGCAGCGCCAGGTACAGGTCGTCGGGGTTGCGGGTGCCGACGAGTTTCTGGGTGGCCTCTTCGAGCAGCTTGGTCCGCATCAGTTGCCGCACCGGGAGCTGCCGCTTGCGCAGATACCGCTCCAGCAGGTCGTGCCCGTGCTGGAGGGCTTCCTCGCGTTCCTGCTGGCGGAAGTGGTGGCGAATCTTGGAGCGGGCGCTGCGCGTGACGGCGAAGTTCAGCCAGCCCTGGCTGGGTTTGCTGTTCTTGCTGGTGACGATCTCGACCATGTCGCCGTTCGAGAGCTTGTGCGAGAGGGGCACGATGGAGCCGTTCACGCGCGCCCCCACGGTCGTCTCCCCGATGCGGGTGTGGATGTGGTAGGCGAAATCAATCGGCGTGCTGCCCGCCGGGAGGCTGATCGCCAGGCCCTTGGGCGTGAACACCCGCACGCGCTGCGAGAGGATGTCGGTCTTGACGGCGTCGAGGTAGTCCGAGGCGTCGTTGATCTCGTTCTGGAGTTCGCGGAGCTGAGAAATCCAGTTCTCGCGGTCCTTCTGGGCGAGTTGCGTCCCCTGCTTGTACATCCAGTGGGCGGCCACGCCGTATTCCGCCACCTCGTGCATCCGGCGCGAGCGGATCTGCACCTCGATGGGCTGGCCGCTCTGGCTGATCACGGTGGTGTGGAGGCTCTGGTAGCCGTTGGGCTTGGGCACCGCGATGTAGTCCTTGAAGCGGCCCGGCAGCGGCGTCCACATCGAATGCACGATGGAAACGGTGTGGTAGCAGATGCGCTTCTCGCGGGTTTCCTCGGCCCGCTCGCGGCGCTTCTCGTCGGTGCCGGGGGGCACGGCCAGGGGCCGCGGCGTCAGGATCACGCGGATGGCGAGGAGGTCGAAAATCTGCTCCAGCGCCTTGCCCTCCTTCTGCATCTTGTTGTGGATGCTCCAGAGGTGCTTGCTGCGTCCAGCAATGTCGATGTCGCTGACCCACTCGGGCAGTTCCAGGTCGTCTTCCAGCGCCCCCCGCAGTTGCCCCACCGCCTGCTCGATCAGGGCGTCACGTTCCTCCTGCCGGGTCCGCAGCCGGGTCTGGAGGTACTGGTAGGCGTCGGGCTGGAGGTACTGGAAGCTGAGGTCTTCGAGTTCCCACTTGATCTGCCCGATGCCGAGGCGGTGCGCGAGCGGCGCGAAAATCTCCATCGTCTCGCGGGCGATCCGCACCTGCTTTTCGGGCTTCATGCTGCCCAGCGTCCGCATGTTGTGCAGGCGGTCGGCCAGTTTGACCACGATGACGCGCAGGTCGCCGGTCATGGCGATCAGCATCTGGCGCAGATTCTCGGCCTGCATGTCGCGGCCGGTGTCGCCCACCTCGGCCTGCTGGCTGCCCTGCTTGGACAGTTTGCTGACCTTGGTTTCGCCCTCCACGATGCGGCGCACGTCCGGGCCGAAGTGCTCCTGGATCACCTCGAAGGTCACGCCGTCCACGTCCTCGACGGTGTCGTGCAGCAACCCGGCCATGATGCTGTCGGTGTCCATCCCCAGCCCGGCCAGGATCGTCGCCACGGCGACCGGGTGGGTGATGTACGGCTCGCCGCTCCGGCGGTTCACGCCCACGTGGGCGTCCCGCGCGAAGGCGTAGGCGCGCTCGACCTGCGCGCGTTCGGCTTCCGGGCGGTCCGCGATCAGCGGGCGGAGTTCCTCCATACCATGTTCGGACGGGCCAGGCACGAAGGGCAGGATAGCGCGGGGGCGCGGCGAGAAAGGCGCGGCGCTTACCGGGGGGGCCACCGACCGGGGAGCAGGCCAACCGTGAGGCAGGGGACTGGGAGAAGCTCGGCCCCGGCGCTACCCTGGAACACGTGAAGGTCGACCGCTCCGAACAGGATGACGCCCGGCGCGAACGCATCGCCCGCGCCGCCTTCGAGCTGTTTGCCCGCAGCGGCCTGGAGGGCACCAGCGTGCAGGACATCGCCCGCGCCGCCTTCGTGAGCCGCACCAACCTCTACCGCTACTACCCCAGCAAGGTCCATATGCTGCTGGCCCACTTCGAGCGCACCGTGCGTGACACCCACGACGAGGCGGTGCAGCGCCTGCATGCGGGCGCGGCCCCACAGGCCGTGTGGGGACACGTGACCGCGCGCATGGCGGACCTGGGCGTGCGGTACCGCCACCTGGTCGGCGCGGTGGGCCACGCGGTCCTGGGGGCGCGGCCGAGCGCCGGGGGCGCGGGTGAGGGCGTCCGCACCGCGCTGACGCTGGTGGCCCTGGTCGAACCGGTACTGATCGCCATGCGCGACCGCGGCGCCCTGCGGGACGGGGTCAACACCCACCTGCTGAGCGCCCTGCTGGTGGACGCCTGCCTGCTGGCGCTGCTGCACGGCGGCCACCGCGACCAGCGCGAGGTGCTGCGCGACTGGCAGGACCGCTTCAGCCTGCTCCTGCACGGCGCCCTCGCCCCCGGCGTGACGGAGGACAGCGTCAGGGAAAGCGGTGTCAGGGAAAGCGGCCTGATCGTCCCGGGCCGGGGCTGACCTCTCTGGGGCGAGAACAGAGAAGCCGCTGCTTTCCTCAAGGGCCACCCCGCACTTAACCCCTCCGGCCCTGCGGGCCACCTCCCCTTAAAGGGAGGCAATGACATTGGCTCTCTGGAGGGCAAAGAGCGTCCCCGGCTCCCCTCAAGGGGAGCTGTCAGCAACGCTGACTGAGGGGTTGATCGGGCCGAGCACTCCCAAAACCGGACGTTGCAGTTGCCCTGTGCTTTCCTCGGGAAAGGGGGGACCAATTGCAGCGGGATGTTAGGCTTGAAGCTCCATCCCAGGAGGTCGTCCCATGTCCCGGTCCCTCGCCCACGGGGGCACCCTGCCCCGAATCTATTACGTCAGCTTCCCCTCGGCCGACCCGCAACAACCCCTCACGGTGGCGGCCCAGTTGCGGCTGCCCGTGAACACTCAGGGCCAGGTTCCGGCGGTGGTGATCGTCCACGGGTCGGCGGGCATCGACAGCCGGGGAGCCTTCTACGCGGACGCGCTGGGCCGGGCGGGGATCGCCACGCTGGAAATCGACCTGTGGGGAGCACGGGGCCTGGTGGGCGGCGCGGCGGGCCGTCCACGCGGCGTGCCCGAGACGCTGCCCGACGCCTACGGTGCCCTGCGGTACCTGGCGGGGCGCCCCGAGATCGACCCGAATCGCATAGGCATCCTGGGGTTTTCCTGGGGCGGCGTGGTCACGATGCTCACCGCGACCGAACCCTATACTCGGAGCTTCCTCCCCGGTGGACCGAAATTCGCCGCCCACGCCGCCTTCTACCCGGTGGGCTGGGTCTACAACACCGTGCCGGGGTACGACTTCAGCGCGCTCACGGGTGCCCCGGTCCTGATCCAGACGGGCGAACTCGACACCTACGACGACCCGGACACCTGCCCCAAGATGGTGGCGAACCTGCCCGAAGCCGCCCGGCGGTGCGTGACCGTCAAGGTCTATCCGGGGGCCACCCACGCCTTTGACCGCCTGGAACCGCCGATCACGGTGAACGATCCCTTCTCGCACAAGGGGAAGGGGGGCGAGGTCCAGTTCGTGCCGAATCCTGACGTAAGCCTTCAGGCCCGTCAGACCACCGTCCAGTTCTTCCGGTGGTCGTTCGGAATGACGAAATAAGGTCGTTCGGCCTGCCCTTCCCCGCCCAGCCCGACCCCGGCCCCGCGCCCCCACCTTTTCCCTTTTCCGTCCCTTCATGGCTGGAACTCCCGTTCGGGCCGGTTAGGAGCCGCTGGTATGCTCGCCGCATGAGTGACCCTTCCTCCCCGGCGCGGCCCTCCCTGACGCAGCTTCCCGCCTGGCAGGCCCTGAAGGCGCACTTCGGGACGATGCGGGACACCCACCTGCGCGACCTCTTCGCCGCTGATCCCCACCGGGGCGAACGCCTGAGCGCCGAGGGTGCGGGCCTGTACCTCGACTACAGCAAGAATCGCGTCACCGACGAGACGCTGCGCTTGCTGCTGCAACTCGCGCGGGAGACGGGGGTGGAGGCGCGGCGGGACGCGATGTTCGCGGGCGAGCGTATCAACGTGACCGAGAACCGCGCGGTGCTGCACACGGCCCTGCGTGCCCCACGCGGCGCGACTGTCACCGTGGACGGCGAGAACGTGGTCCCGGAGGTGCAGGAGGTGCTGGACCGCATGGGCGCCTTCGCGGACCGGGTGCGCGGCGGGACGTGGCTGGGCGCGACCGGTAAGCCCATCCGCAACATCGTGAACATCGGCATCGGCGGGTCGGACCTGGGGCCGATGATGGCGTACGAGGCGCTGAAGTATTACAGCGACCGCCGCCTCACGCTGCGTTTCGTGTCCAACGTGGACGGCACCGATCTGGTGGAGAAGACCCGCGACCTCGACCCGGAGGAAACCCTCTTCATCGTGTCCAGCAAGACCTTCACCACCCAGGAGACGATGGCGAACGCGAAGAGTGCGCGGGCGTGGCTGCTGGCCGGGCTGGGAGACGTGCCGGACGAGAACGCCGCCGTCGCCCGCCACTTTGTTGCCGTTAGCACGAACGCGGCCGAGGTCGAGAAATTCGGCATCGACACCGCGAACATGTTCGGCTTCTGGGACTGGGTGGGGGGCCGTTACAGCATGGACAGCGCCATCGGCCTCTCGCTGATGATCGCTATTGGCCCCGAGGGTTTCCGCGATATGCTGGCGGGCTTTCACGAGATGGACGAGCATTTCCGCACGGCGCCGCTCGAACAGAACCTCCCCGTGCTGATGGGCGTGCTGGGCGTGTGGTACCGCGATTTTTTCGGCGCGCAGACCTACGGGGTGTTGCCCTATGACCAGTACCTCGCCTATTTCCCGGCCTACCTCCAGCAGCTCGACATGGAGAGCAACGGCAAGCACGTCACGCTGGAGGGGCAGACGGTGGACTACGACACCGGCCCGGTCGTGTGGGGCCAGCCGGGCACCAACGGGCAGCACGCCTTCTACCAGTTGATCCACCAGGGCACCACGCTGATTCCCTGCGATTTCCTGGGCTTCTGCCAGACCCTCAACCCCCTGCCCACCCCGGGCGGGCCGCCGCACCACGACCTGCTGATGGCGAACGCCTTCGCGCAGACCGAAGCCCTGGCCTTCGGCAAATCGCTGGAGCAGGTCCGGGACGAGGGGGCCAGCGCCAAACTGGCCCCGCACCGCGTCTTCGAGGGGAACCGGCCCACGAATACGCTGCTGGCCGACCGGCTCACGCCGCGCACGCTGGGAACGCTGATTGCCCTCTACGAACACAAGGTCTTCGTGCAGGGCGCGATCTGGAACATCAATTCCTTCGACCAGTGGGGGGTCGAACTCGGCAAGGTGCTGGCCGCAAAGATCGTGCCGGAGCTGGAGGCGCCGGGCGAGCCGGACCTGAAGCACGATTCGAGCACGAACACGCTGATCCGGCGGTACCGGGCGCGGCGGGGATGAGGGCTGCCCCACCTTCCCCTCTGCTTTACGGCAGGGCTGGGGATGGAGGCTGGCCGTCCCGCCCCCTCACCCCGCCGCGCGGTCCCCCACCTCCCGCCCGTACACCTCCCGCACTGTCCGCACCAGGTCCTCGGCGGACCCCGGACCGCTCAGGTCGAGCAGATGGACCACCTCGTCCGGGTCGAGGCTGGGGTTGGCACACGCCCGCAGCAGCACGTACTGCACGACGCTGATGCCGGGGCGCAGGCCGCCGCTGGGCTTCCACACCTGACGCAGGTGGGGCATCAGGGCCGCGCCGAAACGCTCCACCTCGGCCGCGTGCCGCCCCAGTTCCTTCAGGAGCAGGCCGACGGAATGCACGCCGACATAGTGCAGCAGGCTGGCAAGCCGCTGGGGGCGTTCGCGGTCGGGCCAGTTCACCAGCAGCGGGACGTGCAGCGCGGCGGCCAGTTGCCCGTCCAGATCACGGATCGGCGCCGCGCCGAGCAGGTACGTCATGCTGTGGGCGTCGATGAAGACGCTTTCGGGGTCCTCCGCGATGCGGGCAGGCAGGGTGGCGGCGTAGTCGTGGCCGAGGCTGTGCAGGGCCATAAATTCCTCGTCGGCCATCTCCAGCAGGCCCGCGAGGCGGTAGAACCGGCGGCGGACCTCGCTGGGGACGGCCTCGGGATTCTTGTAGCCCAGGTCGTGTTCGATCTCGGCCCAGGCGTGCTGGAGAATGCTGCGGATCTGCACCTCGTAGCGGGTCCCGGCGAGCTGGGGGACGAGGTCCGGTTCGGCGCGCAGGACATAGTGGACGCCCAGGTAGCCGAAGCGGTCGGGGTCGTGCATCTTGGACTTGTCGATGCTGTTGTCCCAGTCCACGATGTGATGCTCTTCCATCAGGCGCGCGACGACATTCACGTCATTCGCGAAGTAGGTGATGACGCGCACGCCGACGAGGTCCGTCACGTCGTCCAGCGTGTGATACCGGCCGGGCTTGCGCCGCAGCTTGTCCGCCAGGCTGGCGGGCCGTTTCACGCGGCCGGTGACGTGGTGAATGTTCAGGCCCGCCGCCTTGAGGAGATCGGTGACATGGGCCACCACCGCGTCACGCAGCCGCTCGTAGTCCGGGAGCGCCTCCCGGTACGCCTGCACCAGCGCCTCGTTGTCCATGTTGAAGGCATGATAGACGCCGGGCCGGGAAGGCAGGGCCGCAAATGGTTCAAGGAAGGTTTCGGATTGGCCAGCGCGGGTGCATCCTGTCCCCATGAGCGACGCCGCCCCCGCCGTGACCTTTCCCGCCCCCCCGCGCATTCCCTACCCGGGCGGCTGTGTGCTGGAACCCGGCCCCTACGCGCTGGACTATCTGCTGAAGTGGCCCGCGGACGTGACGGTGGGAGGCGTCCTGCACGCGGATACGCCGGTCTTTCCGCTGCTGCGTGAAGTGCTCGCTGACCCGGGCGCCCACGGTCTGACCCGCGCCGACGCCGAGGCCGCCCGCGACCGCTTTCTGGAGCTGGCCGGTCAGGCCCTGGCCGCCGAGGGGGGCGACCCGGCGTGGCTGGCGCGCGAGTTCACCTGCTGAAGGAGGAGGGCGTGAAGGCACCGCTGGAAGGCCTGCGCCCCGCGCTCCCGGGCGAGGCCCTGCACGCGCGGGCCGCGCGGACGCTGCGGGAGGCCATCCTGGCAGGCCTCCTCCCCGAAGGCACCCGCCTGCCCGGCCACCGGGCGCTCGCGGCGCGGCTGGGCGTGTCGCGCAACACGCTGGTGGACGCGCTGGCGCAACTGGAGGCGGAAGGGTACGTGCGGGCCAGCGCGCGCAGCGGCACCCGGGTGGCGATGCCCGGTCCGGTACACGCCGCGCCCACCGACCCGCCCCTCCCGCTGAGCGCCTGGGCCACGCGGGCACTGGCGGGGCGCGTGCCGGACGCGGGCGGGGGCTACGCCGTGGACTTCCGGCCCGGCCAGCCCGTGCCCGACCTGTACCCGGCGGGCGCGTGGGCTGAGGCCCTGGCGCGGCAGGCCCGGCAGGCCACCTCGTCCCTCCCCGAATTGGAGGCCGAACTGGGGCCGCTCGAAACCCGCCGCGCCCTCGCCGCCTACCTGAATGCCGAACGGGGCGCGCGGGTCACGCCCGACATGGTGATGCTGACGGGAGGCACGCAGGCGTCGCTGGACGCGCTGGCCCGCGTGTTCCTGGAAGAGGGCCGGGTGGCGGCGACCGAGGACCCCACCTATCCGGGCGCGCGGGCGGCGCTGGGAGCGACCGGGGCCACCCTCTGCCCGGTCCCGGTGGACGCCGGGGGGCTGAACCCGGCCGCCCTCCCCGAGCAGGCCACCCTGCTATATCTGACCCCGGGCGCGCAGTATCCGACGACGGTGGCGCTGCCCGCCGCGCGACAGGGGGAGGTGGTGGCGTGGGCACGGCGGGCGGGCGCCTTTATTCTGGAGGACGACTACGCTGCCGACCTGCATCACGGCGCGAGGCCCCCGGCGGCCTTGCAGGGCCTCGCGCCCGAGCGGGTGATCCTGCTGGGCACCTTCAGCAAAAGCCTCGCGCCGGTCACGCGCAGCGGGTATCTGGTCGCACCCGAATCCGTGATCCGCGTGCTGGCGGGAACCCGTCCCCTGACCGACCGCGCGCCCGCCACGCTCGACGCGCTGGCCCTGGCCGACGTGCTGGCCTCCGGGGCCTACGCCCGGCACCTGCGCCGCGCCCGCCAGGCCATCCGCCACCGGCACGAGGTCCTGCTGTCCGCTCTGGCCGCCGGGCTGCCCGAGTGGCAGGTCACGCCCGCCCGCGCGGGCCTGCATGTCCACGTCACCCTGCCTGCCGGGCTGTCCGAGGAAGAGGCGGTGGCCGTCGCCGCGCGGGCCGGAGTGGCCCTCACGCCCGCCGCGCCACTCGCACGGCTGCCGCGTCCGCCCGCCGTACTGCTCGCGTTCGCGCACCTCTCCCCCGAGCGCCTGCGGGAAGGGGTCGCGCGGCTGAGCCGGGCTTTCGCCCGCACCCTTACGTGACCGGCGTTACACTACGGTGATGCGCTTCCTGCTCCTTGCCCTGGTGGCCGCGGCCCTGCTGCTGTACTTCACGTTCGGCCTGCGCTTCGGATACGTGACGCTGACCCCCACGCACCTGCTCAACGCCCAGGGCCAGAACCGCTACGCCTTCCAACTGTACGAGGACGGCAAGAATGTGGGCGTCACGGGCACCTGCGCCGTCCGCAGCGGCCAGGCGACCCTGCGCCTGCTCGACCCCTCCGGCACCCAGGTCGCCGGGCAGAGCTGCCAGCCCGGGACGTGGTCCCTGAAACTGATGGGGGGCGGGCACCAGGGCGTCTACCGCCTGATCGTGGACCTCAATCACTACACGGGCATGCTGGACCTCCAGGAAACCCGCGAGTAATCAGCAAAACGCGGAAGGCCACCCCGCTCTGGAGTGGCCCTCTGGGTTGGTCTGTTCGCTTACGCCTGCTGCTCGGCCTGCGCGGCGCGGGCCTTGTTCAGCGCCTTGGCCAGACGGCTCTTCTTGCGGGCGGCGGTGTTCTTGTGCAGGGTGCTGCCCTTGGCGGCCTTGTCGATCAGGCTCTCGGCCTTGCGGTGCAGTTCCAGGGCGTCCTCGGTACCGGTCTGGGCGGCGACGACGGCCTTCTTGCTGAAGGTCTTGATGGTGCTCTTGCGGCTGCGGTTGATCAGGCGGCGCTTGAGGCTCTGGCGGTGACGCTTCTGGGCAGACTTGTGACGAAGGGCCATGTTGGTTCTCTCTTTCTCCCGCACTCGCGGGGCGGTTCCCACCTCCTTCTGGGGGGGAACACGATGCATCGGATTTCGCCCGACGCGCACGCTCTCCGCACAGCACGACGGGCACAGGGCGGGGGGCGTGGTGCCCAACCGGGGATGGGCAACCTGAAGAGTGTAGCGGAGAGGCGCGGGCCCGCGCAAGCGGCATACTGGGAGCGTGACGGGGGACAGGCCACCAACGCCCGAGGACCGGCAAAAGGCCCGCGACGACCTGCTCGCCTACGCCTTCCGCGCCCTCTCGGGCCGGGCGCTGACGGAGGCCGAACTGCGGACGCGGCTGCGGCGCCGCACCGACGACGAGGCGCTGGCGGAAGAGGTGCTGGCCCGCGTGCAGGAGTTGGGCTACCAGAGCGACGATGCGGTGGCCCGCGCCGAGGGCGGCCGCCGGGGCGTGGGCGGCTTCCGCGTGCGGCAGACCCTCAAGCGCCGGGGCGTGACGGAGGGGCTGATCGAAGAAACCCTGGCCGCCCGCGACCCCGAGGAGGAGCAGGCGGACGCGGCGGCCCTGCTCTCGCGCCGCTGGCCCAGCTTCGCCCGCAAACGCGACCCCCGCGCGAGTGCCTATGCCTTCCTGGCCCGGCGCGGCTTTCCGGGAGCGGTGATCTGGGCGGCCATCCGCGAGGTCGCCAGCGCCGAGGGGGACCCTCTCCTCGACGAGGCCGCGCTGGACGATGACAGCGGCCTGGAGTGAGAGGCGGGCCAGCTTGACACCCCCCGGGGGGCCGCGTAGACTACCCCACGCACTGAAAGCAGGCTCCACCTGCTGCCGGGGCCGTGGTTGAAGCGGGGCGTAGCGCAGCCTGGTAGCGCACTTCGTTCGGGACGAAGGGGTCGGAGGTTCGAATCCTCTCGCCCCGACCACGTGGAAAGCCTCCCCTCTTGCGGGGGGCTTTTGCTTTATGCCCCCTCGCCCTCCGCCTGCCGGGAGCCTCCCTATGCGCGTGTTTGCCATCGCCGACCTGCACCTCGCTTACACGACGCCCAAGCCGATGACGGTCTTCGGGCCGCAGTGGGCCGGGCACCCCGAGCTGATTTTCGAGCACTGGCGCGAGGAGGTGCGCCCCGGCGACCTGGTCCTGCTGCCCGGCGACCTCTCCTGGGCGATGCGGCTGCCCGACGCGATGACCGACCTCGCCCCCGTCGCGGCGCTGCCGGGCACCAAGGTGCTGCTGCGCGGCAACCACGACTACTGGTGGACGGGCGCCGGGAAGCTGCGCGCGGCCCTCCCGCCCGGCATGCTCGCCCTCCAGAACGACGCGGTGCGGGTGGAAAACGTGGTGGTGTGCGGCACGCGCGGCTGGCTGACCCCCGGCTACGAACCGCTGGGCGCCGAAGACGAGCGCCTGCTGAACCGCGAGGCCGAACGCCTGCGCCTGAGCGTCCAGGCGGCCGCCAGCCTCCGCCAGCCCGGCGACCACCTGATCCTGATGCTGCATTACCCACCCGCCAGCCCCCCCTATCCCCCCAACGCGCTGACCCCCGTGATCGAGTCGGCGCGGCCCGACCTGATCGTCTACGGGCACCTGCACGGCGCGAACCCCGAGCGGGTGTTGCGGCAGGTAAACGGTATTCCCGCCTTTCTCGTCGCGGCCGACGCATTGAAGTTCCGGCCCAAACTGCTGCTGGACACCGGGAGGGTCGAACGGTCTAACCACTGAAAAAACCGGATGACGCCGAGGTTTTAAGCGGTTCGACGCCTGCTGCCGGGACCAGCAGGCCCATCCCCAGTTCTCCCATCGGAATACCTTATTGAGAAGAATTCCTATTAAGGGTAGGATGGGGCAATGTCCTCTCCCACCCCCCAGCCCACCTCTGCCGCACGGCATGACCACGTCTTCGTTCTCCAGAAGGTGCAGCCCGCGCTGCTGGGGCTGATGGACGGCAGCGTGAGTACCCTCGCGCCGATCTTCGCCACGGCGGGACTGACCGGTAAACCCATCGACGCCTTCTTTGTCGGTCTGGCCGCCAGCCTGGGCGCGGGCATCAGCATGGGGCTGGCGGAAGCCCTCTCCGACGACGGCAAGGTGAGCGGGCGCGGCACCCCGATCACGCGCGGGCTGATCACCGGCCTCGCCACGATTGTCGGCGGGATGCTGCACACCCTGCCCTTCCTGCTGCCCGACCTGCGGACGGCCCTCACGCTGGCCTACCTCGTCGTGATCATCGAACTGCTCGCCATCGCCGGGATTCGCTGGAAGTACATGAGGAGCCCGCTGGGGCAGACCATCTTTCAGGTCATCGTGGGCGGCGCGGTCGTCTTCGCGGTCGGGGTGTGGCTGGGCCGCCTCGGCGCGGCGGGGTGAAGGCTCCTCCTCCCATCGTGACCGGAGGCGGTTTTCGCTGAGGTTGACCGACGCACACTGCACCCATGTCCCCTCCCCTGCTCCTGTCCGTGCTGGACCTCGTGCCCGTTCCCAGCGGGTCGGATGCGCCCGCCGCGCTGCGGGAGACGCTGGCCCTCGCGCGGGAGGCCGAGCGCCTGGGCTTCACGCGCTACTGGGTGGCCGAGCACCACAACATGCGCTCACTGGCCGCGAGTGTGCCCGCCGTGGTCCTGGCGACCCTGTCGCAGGTCACCTCCCGGCTGCGGCTCGGCGCGGGCGGCGTGATGCTGCCGAACCACGCGCCGCTGGCGGTCGCGGAGACGTACCGGCTGCTGTCGGCCCTCGCGCCGGGGCGGGTGGACCTGGGGCTGGGCCGCGCGCCGGGCACCGATCCCCGCACCGCCCTTGCCCTGCGGGGCGCCGCAGGCGGGATGGAAGAACCCTTCGAGCGGCAACTGGCGGACCTGATCGCCTACGGGACCGGGGCCTTTCCGGAGGGCCACCCCTTCGCGGGCGTCACGGCGGCTCCGGCGGATACCGCCGGTCAGCCCCCGCTCTTTCCACCGCTGTGGCTGCTGAGCAGCAGCGGGTACGGCGCGCGGGTCGCGGCGCTGCTGGGGACCGGGCTGGCCTTCGCGCAGCACATCAACCCCAGCGTGGCGGACGCGGCGGCAGCCATCCGGGCCTACCGCGCGGCCTTCCGGCCCTCGGAGACGTTTCCGGAAGCGCGCAGCATCGTCGCGACGAGCGTGGTCTGCGCCCCGACGGCCCAGGAGGCGGACGACCTCGCCGCGTCCCTCGACCTGATGTTCCTGCGGCTGGTGCGGGGCGAACTCGCGCCCTTCCCCAGTGTGGCGGAGGCCCGCGCCTACCCCTACACTCCGCATGAGCGGGCGCAGGTGGCCGCCTACCGGGAGCGCGTGATCGTGGGCGACCCGGCGGAGGTGCGGGCGCGGCTGCTGGCCCTGGCCGACCGAACCGGCGCAGACGAGCTGATGCTCACCACGCTGCTGCACGACCCGGCGGCGCGTCGGCGGTCCTACGCATTGGTGGCGGAGGCCCTGGGTCTCGTGGCGGAATCCCGGCCTGCCGTGCAGGGCGTGTAAGCCACCCGGCCGACGCGCCGCCGGGGCCGGACACCGCAGACTGGCCGCGTGGCCCCGAACCTTCAGACGACGCTCCACGCGGTCATCACGCACCCGGACGGCGGGCGGGTCGCGGCGGTCGCGGGCGCGCTCCCCGTCGCCGTGGTCACGGAAAACACGTTCGTGGGCCGTGGCCTCACGGACGCCTTTCCGGCCCTGACCGCGTGGCTGGCCCCCCTGCGCCGCCTGCACTTCGCGCGCCTGCCCGACGCACCGGGCGGGACCCTGGTCCGTGAGGCGGCGTGGCACCTGGACGCGCTGAACCCCATCCAGGGCGTGGACTGGGTGACCCCCGGGAGGCTGCCGGGTCCCCAGCGGGCCTGGGCCGAGGCGGCCCTCGCCCCCGTCCCGGACCTCCGGCCTGCCTTCGCCCGGGTGGGCTGGGCGGCGGGGGTGCTGGCCTGGCTGGACGAGGAAGTGCGCGAACAGGGCCTCCAGCGGGCGGGCAGGCCCGAACCCCTCAAGCACTGGGGCATCAGTGCGCTGTGGCGGGTGCCGCTGGCGGACGGCGGCCCCCTCTACCTGAAGGCCGTGCCGCCCTTCTTCGCGCGGGAAGTGAGCGTGACCGGCCTGCTGTCGCGTGAACTGCCCGGCGCGGCGCCCCCCGTCCTGGCCTCTGACCGGGAGCGGGGCCTGCTGCTGCTCGCCCACGCGGGAACAGTTCCGGGCGAGGGTGAGGACGGCCGCAGCCTCGCCGTCCACCTGGCGCGGGTCCAGCGGGCGAGCGCGGCGCTCCTCCCCGATCTGCGCGCCCTGGGGGTGCCCGAACACGGGCCGCTGTGGGTGGCCTCCCTCCTCCCCGACCTGCTGCGGGAAGACCGGCTGATGGTGGGCGAGGCGGACGGGCTGACCCGCGAGGAGGCCGACAGGCTGCTCGCCCTGGAACCGCCCTTACGGGCCGCCTGTGCCCGGCTCGCCGCCTCCGGACTGCCGCCGGTGGCGGGGCACGGCGACCTGCACCGCCTGAATACCGTGCAAGGCGCGGCGGGGCGCTGGACCCTGCTGGACTGGTCGGACGCGAGCCTCACCCACCCCTTTCTGGACGCCGACCCCCTCTACCTCGCGCCGGACGGTGCCCCACCGGCAACGCTGGAGGCCGTGGAGAGCGCCTACCTGACGACCTGGACGGACCTCCTTCCGCTTCCCAGGCTGCGCGCGCTGATGCGGGACGCGCGGCTGGTGGGTGAGGCATACCGGGCGCTGGGCTACACGCACGGCCTCCAGCTTCACGTGGAGGACCCCCTGGAATGGCGCGGCGCTCACCTGTGGCACCTGCGCCGTCTGCTTACCCACGCCGCCGACCCCGCCTTGCCGCTATCCTGAAGCTGGAGGCAGGCTTGCAGGACGCGGAAAAAATACAGGACCGGCTGGTGGCCGACCGCAAGGTGCGCGCCGTCGCCCAGGCAGGCAGCTACGGCACCGACGAGGCCTGGGCGGGCAGCCAGCCGACGCTGGTCGCCTTCGAGCGTGGTCTGCTCTCCCCGCACACCGAGACGCGGGCGGGCGTCACCGTGCACCGTTTCCCCTACGAGAAACTGGAAGCGTGGCGCGACTGGGACACGGCGCGCGAGGAGGCGCCCATCGCGCTGCTCGCCACCAGCCGCGTCGCGTATGACCCGACCGGGAATTACGGCCGCATCCAGCGCACCCTCTGGAACCTGAACGCCGAACGGCTCGCCGCGCACCGCGAGGACCTGCTCAATCAGGCGGCCGCCCGGCTGGAGACGGCCCGCCGCACCTCCACCGGCCCCGGCTCCGGCATGCAGGAGCAATTGCTCGCCCTGGCCGAAGCGCGCGCCGTGGCGGTGGACCTGCTGTATCCGGCACTGCTGACCCACCTGCACGGCTGGCCCGAATTCGAGATTCGCCTCCCCCATGCCTGGCGGGCCGCGGCCGGGTTGCGCTTCCCCAAGGCGGTCTACCACCTGGACAACCTCTACGGCTTCGGCGGCGAGGCGGAAGCTCGGCGCGTGCTGCTCGCCACGCGCGGCCTGGGCCTGCTCGACCAGGAAAAGCGTGCCCGCGCCGCCTTCCAGGCCGGATACTACGACGGCGCGGTGCGCTACCTGCGCGACGAAACCGCCCGGACCCACAGCAAAGACCTCGAACGCTGGGCCTACCTGAGCAGTGCGCGGCGCGACAAGCTCGGCGTCCTGCTGGGCGTGACCCTCAGCCCGCTCGGCCCCGCCGCGCTGGCCATCGCCGGTGAGCTGCTGGTGGACGCCCGCGAGGGGCGCTGAGCGCATAGCCAGCAGTTGCTTTTCGCAGAACAACCTGATAGACTTCCATTTCTGGCTTGACGAAGCCGTGCAGTCCACAGCACTTGAGGGAGGCGTCCACCTCGAAGATCAAAGACGGGCGCGCGAGCAGAAGCGCGGGGAAGACCCGCCAATCTGAACCAGCGGAGGGAGCTTGACGGCTCCCTTCTTTTTGCTGTCAAAGCGCAAAGAACAGCCGCACCACGCCGAGCAAAAACAAAGAACCCCGCGCCAGGCGGGGCTTTTTCTGGTGGGTCGCCCGGGACTTGAACCCGGAACCCGCTGATTAAAAGTCAGCTGCTCTACCGATTGAGCTAACGACCCGCTGGGCTGCCGCGAGGGCGCTGAACAGCGGGCCTGAGTATAGGGAGCGTGCCGGGAGGTGTCAACGCGGCCAGAACTCAGCGTTTCATCTGCGGCGGCATGGGGGGCAGCTTGGGAGGCTTCATGCCCTTGCCCATCCCCTTGCCACCGGGGCCGCTGAAGCGCTGGAGCA
The DNA here is from genome assembly GCF_004758605.1 of Deinococcus metallilatus. NCBI lineage: Bacteria > Thermotogati > Deinococcota > Deinococci > Deinococcales > Deinococcaceae > Deinococcus > Deinococcus metallilatus. The sequence goes on along the minus strand of NZ_CP038512.1, from coordinate 1,114,454 downwards.
TCTTCATCATGTCCTTCATCTGCTCGTGCATCTTCAGCAGACGGTTGATGTCCTGCACGGTGTGGCCGCTGCCCGCCGCGATGCGCTTGCGGCGGCGCCCGTCGATGATCTTGGGGTTGCGGCGTTCCTTCACGGTCATCGAGGAGATCATCGCGTCGATGCGCTGAATCTGTTTCTCGTCCACGTTGAAGCCTTCGGGTAGGGCGCGGCTCATACCGGGGATCAGCTTGAGGAGGTCGCCCAGCGGTCCCATCTTGCGAATCTGGCGCAGTTGAAGTAGCAGGTCTTCCAGGTCGAAGTCGCCGGGCTTCTTGACCTCCATCGCCTTGAGGTCGGCCTGCTGAGCACGTTCGATCAGCCCCAGCACGTCACCCATGCCGAGGATGCGGCCCGCCACGCGGTCGGGGTAGAAGGGTTCGAGGCCCGTCAGCTTCTCGCTGGTGCCCGCGAAGTAGATCGGGTGCCCGGTGACGCTGCGCGCCGAGAGGGCCGCGCCGCCGCGCGCATCACCGTCCATCTTCGTGATGATCAGGCCGGAGAGGTTCACGCGCTCGTCGAACACGCGGGCCACGTTCAGCGCCTCCTGGCCGGTCATCGCGTCCACCACCAGGAGCGTCTCGCTGGGGTGCAGCTCGGTCTGGAGGTCCGCGAGCTGGTCCATCAGCGCCTCGTCGATCTGGAGGCGGCCTGCGGTGTCCACGATCACCAGGTCGCGGTAATCGGTCTTGAGGTACTCGTCGAGGCGGCGTCTCGTTTCCTGGGGCGTCTCGCCGTCGTTCACCTTGAGGACCGGCACGCCCACCTGTTTCGCCAGCACTTCGAGCTGGTCACGGGCGGCGGGGCGCTGGGTGTCGGCGGCGACGAGCAGCACGCGGCGGCCCTTGCTCTTGTAAAAGGCGGCGAGCTTGCCGGTGCTGGTGGTCTTGCCCGCGCCCTGGAGGCCAACCATGAACCAGACGTTCCCGTCGGTCTTGAGCGTGGGCTGCTTGCTCTCGCCGCCGAGCGTCTCGATCAGTTCGTCGTGAACGAGCTTCACGACGGTCTGCCCGCCGGTCAGCGACCCCTGCACCTCCTGCCCGACGGCCTTCTCGCTGACCTTGGCGACAAAATCCTTGGCGACGTTGAAGTTCACGTCCGCTTCGAGCAGGGCCATGCGAATCTCGCGCATGGCAGCCTTGACCTGCGCGTCGGTGAGTTTGCTCTCCCGCCCGACGCGGTCGAGGATGTCCTGCAACTTGTTTCCGAGCGCCTCAAACATAAGGGGAGGCTAGCACGCACGGGCAAAACGCTTGGTGTAGCTTGCACCGATGCCCAAACTCGTCCGTGACCGCATTCCCGAACTGTTCCCCGCGTATACCTACCGTGTGCTGGACAAAGCGGAATACAGGCCCGCCCTGCTTGCCAAGCTGGAAGAGGAGGTGCAGGAATACCTGACGGACCGCACCCCGGAGGAACTCGCGGATGTACTGGAAGTGCTGCACGCGCTGGCGGCGCTCCACGGCTTGACGCCGGACGGACTGGAGGCGTTGCGGGCGCGCAAGGCGGCGGAGCGGGGTGGCCTCGCGGGCCGGGTCTGGCTGGAGGAACACGTCACCCACAAGGAACCTAACGCCCGTTAGCCTCCCCGCGCTACACTTCAGGCATGAACAAAGCCGTGATTGTCTCGGCCTCACGCACGCCGACCGGGAAGTTCCTGGGGGCGCTGTCGGACGTGACTGCCGTCGAACTGGGCGCCACCACCCTGCGCGAGACGCTGAAACGGGCCGGGATTCCCGCCGACCTCGTGGAGGACGTCATCATGGGGCAGGTCGTGCAGGCGGGGAGCGGGCAGAACCCGGCGCGGCAGGCGGCGTTGAAGGCAGGATTGCTCCCCGAAGTGGGCGCCGTGACCATCAACAAGGTCTGCGGCTCGGGCCTCAAGGCGGTGATCCTGGCCGCGCAGAGCATCCGGGCGGGTGACCAGACCGCGGTGCTGGCGGGCGGCATGGAGAGCATGAGCAACGCGCCGTACCTCCTCCCCGGCGCGCGCAAGGGCTACCGCCTGGGCAACGCGCAGGTGTTGGACGCCAACACGCACGACGGCCTGTGGTGCTCCATCAACGATGAGGGTATGGGCCTGACCGGCGAGCGCGTGGCCGAGAAGTACGGCATCGGACGCGAGGCGCAGGACGCCTACGCGACGCAGAGCCACCAGCGCGCGATTGCCGCGCAGCAGGGCGGGCGTTTCAGCGACGAGATCGCGCCTGTCACCGTGAAGGGCCGCAAGGGTGAGACGGTCGTGGACACCGACGAGGGACCGCGCGCCGACACCAGCCCGGAGACGTTGAGCAGGCTCAAGCCCGCCTTCAAGACGGACGGCACGGTCACGGCAGGCAACGCGCCCGGCCTGAACGACGGCGCCTCCGCCCTCCTGATCATGTCGGAGGAAGCGGCGCAGGCGCACGGCCTGACGCCGATGGCCGAGATTACCTCCTACGCCACGGGCGGCCTCGCCCCCGAGTGGGTGATGATGACGCCCGTCCCCGCCACGCAGAAGCTGCTGAAGAACAGCGGTATGAGCGTGGACGACGTGGACCTCTGGGAACTGAACGAGGCGTTCAGCGTGCAGAGCCTCGCCGTGCAGCGCGAGCTGGGGCTGGACCCCGAGCGGGTGAACGTGAACGGCGGCGCGGTCGCGCTGGGGCACCCCATCGGCGCTTCGGGCGCGCGCATCCTGGTCACGCTGCTGTATGCGCTGCGGCAGCAGGACAAGGAAACGGGCGTGGCGACCCTGTGCATGGGCGGCGGCAACGGCCTCGCCCTCAGCGTCAAGCGGCTAAGCTGAACCGCATGACGCCCAATCCCAGCCAACACAGCAGCGCGCCGACCCTGTGGGTCATCACCAGCCGTTACCTGAAGCCGCAAGAAGAACTGGCCGAGGTTACACCACGCCACCGCGCTTGGCTCGACCAGCACTACCGTTCGGGCCTCTTCCTCGTGTCGGGCCGGATGCTCAGCGGGCAGGGGGGCGTGCTGCTCGCTCATGCGGAGAGTCAGGAACAGTTGGAAGAGGTCTTCAAGGACGACCCCTTCGTGCTGGAGGGCTGCTCGGAGTACACGTATACGCCCTTCACGCCGGTCAAGCGGGGGCGGGCGCTGATGCTGGCAGGTGTGCCGCTGGTGGAGTGAGACATGTCCGTTTTTGTTTACTTTGAAACAGACAATTACGACAATCATTATCAATTTAGCAATCTGAATTTTACTGCTATACTTGGTGTTGCCGAGGGGTCTGATGTGAGTTCCGAGCTACTGCGCCTGCTCAATGAGGGAGCATTGATGCACGCTGTTTGCATTGAGAATTATAGCATCGATACTCAAACCGAGTTCATAAGCTTTATGCAAGATTTTTTGAAATATGTAAAGACCAAAACATCAGATATGAGTTACCTAAATCATATAGAGAGCTTTGTCAAGATACTAACCGACAGGAAACAAGATTTGAAGACCAATTTCACTTATCTGGACGAAGGAGAGAGGTTCCAACTATGAAATTCGGAGTCATCGGAGCAGGACAGATGGGCGGCGGCATCGCGCAGGTGGCTGCACAGAGCGGGTTTGACGTGGTCGTGCATGACGTGAAGGACGAGTTTCTTTCACGTGGGCGGGCGACCATTGAAAAGAGCCTCGCCAAGCTGCACGAGAAGGGCAGGCTGACGGAAACGCCCGCCGAGGTGCTGGGCCGCATCAAGTTTACGACGGACCTTCAGGACTTCGCGGACTGTGACCTCGTGGTCGAGGCCATCGTGGAGAACGAGGCCATCAAGGCGCAGCTTTTCCGCCAACTGGGCGAGATCGTCAAGCCGGAGGGGATTCTGGCGAGCAACACCTCCTCCATCCCGATCACCAGCCTCGCCACGGCGAGCGGACGCCCGGAAAAGTTTATCGGGATGCACTTCATGAACCCGGTGCCGCTGATGCAACTGGTGGAGGTCATTCGCGGCTACTCCACCAGCGACGAGACGGCGCAGAAGGTGACGGAGGCGGCCCGCGCAATGGGCAAGACGCCCGTGGAGTGCAACGACTACCCCGGCTTCGTCAGCAACCGCATCCTGATGCCGATGCTGAACGAGGCCATCCAGTGCGTGATGGAGGGCGTGGCCGAGCCGGAAGCCATTGACCAGATCATGAAGCTGGGCATGAATCACCCGATGGGACCGCTGACGCTGGCGGACTTCATCGGGCTGGACACCTGTCTCGCCATCATGGAAGTGCTGCATCAGGGCCTGGGCGACGACAAGTACCGCCCCTCTCCCCTGCTGCGGAAGATGGTGCAGGCGGGGCTGCTGGGGCGCAAGAGCGGGCGGGGGTTTTACAGCTACTGAGCCTGTCGCTTGTGGCGTGTGGCCTGTGGAAGCTTGGGCTTCGGCTCTAAGCTTCCGCTTTTTTCTCTTCTACAAGCGACAAACCACAAGCTACACGCCCCTCAGCTATGGCCGGGGTCGGCGTCGTCGGTGGGCCGCCCGTGCTTGCCCGCGTTGTCGTCCTGCTTGCCTGCGCCGTCGTTGAGCTGGCTGATCGGCGTCGGGTCGTTGTTCTCCTGGGTGCGCGAGCGGGCGCTCTCGGAGAGCTGGCCGCTTTCGCCTTCAGCTTTGGCACCTTTGGGGTCGGTCATGCTGGGCCTCCTTGGTTCAGACTAGCCCTTGCCAGGGGCGGTAAGAGGCCAGCTTAAGGCGCCCTCAACGCGCCTGCCGGTAATACTCCGCGTTCGGCACGAAGCCCAGGGCGCTGCTCACGCGGTTGGTCAGGTTGAACATCCCGATCACCTGCACGAGTTCCATGATCTGGTGATCGTCCAGGCCCACCTCGCGAAGCGGCTGGAGGTCGGCGGCCGTCACCTCGGCGGGATGCAGGGTGAGTCTCTCGGCGTATTCAGCAAGAGTGCGCTCGCGCTCGGTCAGGTTGGCGTGCCGCCAGTTCACCGCCACCGCGTCCGCCTTTTGCGCGTCGCCCAGGAACTCGCGCAGGGCCACGCCGTGCGAGATGGCGCAGTACAGGCAGCGGTTGACGCCGCTCACCACGACCGCGACGAGTTCACGCTCGGCGTTCGTCAGGTAGCCTTCCTTGTTCAGCAGCAGGTTGAAGTAGTTCCACCAGGCCAGGAACTGCTCGCCATTCACCGCCTGCGCGCGGAACACGTTGGGCACGAAGCCGATATTGGCCTCGGCCTTGCCCCACAGCTTGCGGACACCCTCGGGCACCTGCGTCTCGTCGGGGACGGGCAGATAAGAGATGCGGTTCATGCCGGGCTGCGGGCTGGCCGGGACAGAGGTGGACTGGGTCATGGGAGCAGCTTACTCCGCCGGGGGTGGGGGGGCGCTTCTCCCCCAACAGGCCCGCGAGATGTCAACAAATTCATGCGCGGCCCGGCGGTGCCTGCGTTAGCGTGAGGGGCATGTCGCCCCGCAGCACAGATCGCCTGCTCGCCGCTGCCCAGTGGCTGGCGGGCCGTGCGCCGCGCCGGGCCTATCCCTACGCCCTGGAGGGGGTGCGGCTCGCGCAGGCGGAATTCGCGCTGGGCACGGGTGACCCGGAACAACTGGCGCTGATGCTGAACGTGCAGGCGTACATCGAAGCGGACCTGGGCCTGATGGACGCGGCCCACGTCAGCTTCCGCCGCGCCTACGAGCACGCGGCGGGGGGACAGTCGCTCGCCACCCAGTTGCGTGTCCTGAACAACCACGCGCTGCTGTACCTCGCGGCGGGCGCGCACGACGCGGCCGAGCGCCGCCTGGAACTGGCCCTCGCCATCGCGGACGAGTCCGGCGCCGACTTCCCGCCGGAGTGCCGGGTGGCCCCCCTCACGAACCTCGCGCAGTCCCTCACGGCGCGCGGCGAACATGACCGCGCCCTGCACCTGCTGGACACCCACCGCGCCGAGGAACTGGCGCCCGGGCAGGAGGCCGCCGCGTACCTGCCCATCGTGCGGGCCGAGGCGCACCTGGGCCTGGCCCACCGGGCACGCACCTTGGAGCGGCCCCAGGAAGCGCAGGCCCACCTCGCGGCAGCGCTGGAGGCCCTGGCGTCCACCCAGAGGCTGCCCCGGCCGCAGAACCCGGTGATGCTCGATGCCGACCACGCGGTCATCGAGGGCCGCCTGCTCGACGAGCAGGGCAGGCACGCCGAGGCCGCCGCGCTGCTGGGCCGGGCGCTGGCACGGGCGGCGGGGCGCTACGCGCACGGCGAGGCCCGCCTGAGCCTGGCCCGCGGGCAGGCGCTGCTGCGCGCGCGGAACCTGCCCGCCGCCCGCAGCGAGCTGCAAGCCGCCCTCGCGTGGCATGAGCGGCTGGGGCATACGCCCGGTCGCCTCCAGGCCCTCGAAGCCCTCGCCGCGCTCGCGGAGAGCGAGGGCCAGGCGGCGGAAGCCCTGGCGTGGACCAAGCAGCTCGTCGCCACGCTGCGGGGCCAGCTCGCCACCCAGACCCGCCGCGACGCCCCCGAGGACGCCGGGCCTGCCGATACCCAGGCCCTGCGCGCGCAGCTCGAAGCCGCCGAGACGCTGGCCCGCCGCGACCCGCTCACCGGCCTCGCCAACCGCAGGCAACTGGACGATCTGCTGCCCGGCCTGGTGCAGCAGGCCACCCTGCTGCGCCGCCCGCTCAGCGTGCTGTTCGTGGACATCGACCACTTCAAGCACGTCAACGACCGGCACTCGCACGCCGTCGGGGACCGGGTGCTGCGCCGGGTGGCCGCCACCCTGCGCGAGATCGGGGACCCGGAGGCCCTGGCTGCGCGCTACGGGGGCGAGGAGCTGCTGCTGGCGCTGCCGGACGTGCCGCTCGGGGAGGCCGAACGGCTCGCGCAACGCCTGCGCGGTCAGATCGACCGGCTCACCTGGCCCGACCAGCGCCCGGAGCGCGTGACGATCAGCCTGGGCGTGACCCAGGTCCGGGAGGACGACTCCGCCCTGACGCTCCTGGCCCGTGCGGACGCGCTGCTGTATGCCGCCAAGCAGGCGGGGCGCAACCGGGTGGCCGCCGCACCCTGAGATCCGGCGCGGAACCCAAACCCCCCAACGCCCGTACCCGGCTGATGTATGAGCCTGGCTTTTCTCGTGTTTCTGGTCGTGTGGATCATCGGGATGATCGGCACCTTCGTGCCCGCCCTGCCCGCGACGGTCATCATCTTTGCCGGGGCGGTTGCCGCGACCTTTATCGACGGGTTTCAGGTCTGGCCGGATCTGCCCTTCCTGCTGACCTTCGCGGTGCTCACGCTCCTGATCAGCCTGGTGGACAACGTGGCCTCGGCGTGGGGGGCGCGGCGGTACGGTGGCAGCAGGCAGGCCGTCTGGGGGGCCCTGATCGGCGGGCTGGTCGGCCTCTTTATCCCGTTCGGGCTCATCGTGGGGCCGCTGGCGGGGGCGCTGGTCGTGGAGCTGTTCGTGGTCCGCAAACCTGTACCGGCCGCCCTGCGCGCCGCCTGGGGCACCCTCGTCGGCCTGCTGACCGGCCTCGCCGCCAAGCTGGTGCTGCACCTCCTGCTCGGGGTGTACGAACTGTGGCGGCTGTGGGACCCCGCGAAGAGCCTCTTCGGGTAAGGATCATACCAAATTGCGCCCCTTCGCGAGAATCAACCGAGCGGACTTGTAAAGCTGCGAAGCAGCGCGAGCAGCAAAACGTACCGGCTGGCGGCGATGGACCATGAGCGGGTCAGCCTCTGGCGCTTCCGGCAAGACAGGCGAGGGGCCGCCCCTGAGCCTGGGGCCACGTGAACATCCGGAGCTCTCCCGTATGTTCTGGAATCAGAGCAAGTCGGTATCAGAACATCGCCACCAGCAGCGGCGCGAGGCCCAGCGTGGTCAGCAGCAGCGCGGGCACCAGCGGCAGCAGCGTGCCCAGCAGCGCCCGCCAGCGGTCACCCGTGAGCGTCAGGAACCCCCGGTAGGCAAAGGCGAACTGCGCCAGGGTGCCCAGCAGCATGACGAGGACGGTCACGCGGGCCAGGGGGGCCTGCGCGACGGCGTGCAGGGCGGCCCGCTGCACCGCGAGCAGGTCCGCGCCGGGGGCCGCCCGGGTCACCTCCGGCCCCGGCAGCACCAGCAGCAAGGCGGCCAGCAGCAGATAGACGGGCGGCAGCAGGACGAAGGTGGCGCCGTACACCTCCGCCGCGCGCCCTTCCCGCCCCGCGCCCAGAACCCCCAGGCCCGCCATCACGGCCGCGCCCACGACGGTCAGGAAGAAGGTGCCGAAGGCGTTGATGGCGTGGGCCGCGAAGGCGGGAGCGGTGTGCTCCAGACCCGCCACCGCCGCGACGACCGGCCGCAGCAGCAGCGCGTACAGTACTCCTGCCAGCAGGGCGGTCAGGAGGACCGGGGCCACGTAGCGCCACGCTTTCGGCTCGGCGGCCCGCAACTGTTCGAAAAATGCCCCCGGCGCGGTCAGCAGTTCAGCAGCGGGCGGCGCCGCAGGAGGAGGAGGTGGGGGGGCGGGGCGATTACGGCGGGCCATACCGGATCACTCTAGCGGCCCTTCAGGAACGGTGCTGCCACCAGGGACCCAGCCACCAACGCCACAGCAGCCACACGGCCAGCGCGTACAGGGCGAGCATCAGCGCCAGGCCCCACGCGCTGCGCGCCAGCCGGGCGGGGTGGGCGGCGGCCCGGGCGCGGGCGTCGGCCAGCACCTCGGCGGGGATCAGGCGCAGGGCCAGCCACAGCCCGGCGGGCACCAGCAGCAGGTCGTCGAGTTGCCCCAGCACCGGGATGAAGTCGGGGATCAGGTCGATGGGACTCAGGGCGTAGGCCAGCACCAGCAGCGCCAGCGCGCGGGCGGGCCAGGGCGTGCGCGGGTCGCGGGCGGCAAAACTCAGGGCGAGCAGTTCAGCCTTGAGGTGCCGGGCGAACTCGCGCAGCCGTTGCCACATCCCGGCCTTACCGCAGGGCCCCGCGCAGGTGGGTGAGGGCCTCCTGCACGGTGGGGAAGGTGAAGGCGGCGGACGCCAGGCCGAACAGCAAGATGACCACGTATGCGCCGCTCAGCCAGGGGCCGGGCGCGCTGCGGACCTGGGGATCGGGCTTCGGCGTAAGCCACAGGTGCAGCACGACCAGCACGGCCACGCCGAACAGCAGCGCCCCGAGGGCGACGGGCACGGCCAGGCCGGGGTTGTTCAGCACCATGCTCGCCTGCGCCGTGCCGCCCAGGTCACGGCCCGCCAGGAAACTGCCCAGCGCGACCGCCAGCGTGTTGTTCAGCGCGTGGACGATCACCGCGTTCCACAGGCTGCCGGTGTGCTGCGTCAGCCGGGCCAGCGCGTAGGCGAGCGGCAGGATACCCACCACGCTCGCCGGAACGCCGTGCGCGATCCCGAAGGCGAAGGTGGTCGCCAGCGCCGCGACCATGAAGCCCGCCGCCCGCTCCTGCCCGCGCAGCATCAGGCCCCGGAAGGCCACCTCCTCCGCGAAGGGGACCAGCAGGCCCGCCGCGAGCAGCAAGGCCCACAGGTCCGCCCCGTGGCTGAGAAACTGCGGGATGGCGCCCGCCCCCTGCGGAAACAGCGTCACGAAGGCCAGCGTGAAGGCGCGGGAGGTCAGGAACGCCAGCACGAAGGCCGCCAGCGCCAGCCCCGGGGAAGGGGGCGTGCGCCAGCGCGTGTCCCGCACCAGGGCGGTCAGGGTCGGCCGGAAAAAGAGCAGGCCGACCAGCACGGTCACCACGAACGCGCCCAGGAGGGTCATCCCCAGCGGCACATGCACGGCCAGCAGCAGCGCCGACACCACGTTCTGCGTGATCAGCAGCGTCAGCGCGGCGCGGTTGCCGTCCACGGCGCGGATGCCGCGAACGGGCGGCGGGACCGGCACGTCCGGGGTGGCGAGGGAAACGGCGGGGGGCACGTCCGGAACCGTCATGAGCGTCAGCCTACCGCGTGGTACCCGGTGGGGGCGTCCCCCGAAAGGCCGAGGTCGCCTGGCCCGGGCCTTTATGCCGTCAACACGCGGATGGCCTCCTCCAGCGCCTCGTCACCGACCTGATGGTGCAGCACGAAGCGCACCGAGTCCGGGCCGAGGGCGCTTGCCAGCACCCCCTGCTCGGCCCAGCGGGCCACCTGGGCGGCCGCGTCCGGCAGCGTCACGTAGATCATGTTCGTCTGCACGGCGGCCAGGTCCACGTCGAAGCCCGCCTCCACCAGTGCCTCCGCAAGACGGCGGGCGCGGCGGTGGTCGGCCTTCAGGCGGGCGGGACCATCGCGCAGGGCGATCAGCGCGGCGGCGGCCAGCACTCCGGCCTGCCGCATCCCGCCGCCCATCATCTTGCGGTAGCGGTGCGCCTGCTTCATGGCGGCGGCGCTGCCCACCAGCACGCTGCCGACCGGGGCCCCCAGCCCCTTGCTGAGGCAGATGCTGACCGTGTCGAAGTGCCGGGTGATCTCCGAAACGGGCACGTCCAGGGCGGCGGCCGCGTTGAACACCCGCGCCCCGTCGAGGTGGAGAGGCAGGCCCTCGTCGTCTGCCACGCCCCGGATCGCGGCCAGCACCTCCAGCGGAATCACTGTGCCGCCCGCCTTGTTGTGGGTGTTCTCCAGGCTGATGAGGCCGGTGGGCGACTGATGGATGGAGTGCCGGACCGCCAGGCGCACCCCCTCCGGGTCGGGCACGCCGAGCGGCGCGGGCACGAAGCGCGGCACCACGCCCGAAAAGGTCGCCATCATGCCCAGTTCCCACTCGTAGATATGAGAACCCTCGGCACAGACGACCTCCTCGCCCCGGCGGGTGTGCAGCGCAATCGCCACCTGATTGGTCATGGTGCCGCTGGGCATGAAGAGGCCCGCCTCGAAGCCGGTCAGGCGCGCGACCTCCACCTGGAGCTGATTGACGGTGGGGTCCTCGCCGTACACGTCGTCCCCGACCGCCGCCTGCGCCATCGCCTCCCGCATCTCGGGCGTGGGGGTGGTGACGGTGTCGGAACGGAGGTCGGCCAGCACGCGGGGGAGGGTGACGGTCATGGGGGAATGGTACGCGGTGCGCGGGGAGTAGTGCGCGGTGGAGACTGCTTTTCACGCCCCCTACGCCCTGGAAACTGGACAAGTACCCAGGCATGAACGCTCCTCAGTCGGGTTGCGATTGCTCTCCGCTGCGTTGCTGCCGCGCTTTCAATACGGCCAGGTTGTATGCCTCAAGCTTCTGCCAAAGCACCGTAGCCTGGCTTTCCAGATTCAGGCTCTGATAGATGGAGCATTCTTGTTCAACAAGGTTCAGATGTGCTTCAGCGTTTACCTGCGCTGTCTCAAATGCACGTGCCAAAACCGCCACATCTTGCCCCCGACCAGCCGCCAGCAAGCCTGCCACCATCCCCAGCACTTCTCGCTGCTGAGCGAGCCATGCCCGGAGATCATGGGCCGTCAGCACCAAGCCTGCTACGGGGTCGGCGGCCTCCACATACGAACGTAAGAACGGGTTGAGCGGTGGTACATCCAATGGTTTGCCCATACCTTGCCAGGCCCATTCCAGGGATTGCATTTGGTAGTAGGCGTCTAACTCTGGCTCCTCCGGGTCAACGTCCTCGTCCAGGTGGTCCAACTGCCATTCCAAACGGAACACCTGCCATTCCCGACGGGCAAAATAGACTGGATATCCCTCCATCCGGGCTAGCCGGGCCAGGGCCGCATGTACGTCCTGACGCTCCTCGTCACCTCGCAGGCTGGCCAGATCGGACAGCGGAACCAGCGCCTCGCCTTCCGCCGTGAGGATGCGTGCTTCCGCCAGCGTTCGGACATCCGTGATGGTGAGGAAGCTGTCAGCCCATCCAGCGAGCACTGCTGCCCAGCTCAGTTGTGCAAGCGGCCCCGTCATGAGAAGAAGCATACCGAGCCGCCCTCACGATGACTCGGCTTGGCTCATGATTGTCCTCCCCTACCCCGCCGCCGCCTTCCGCGCCTCGATTACCTTCTTCGCCAGGTGTTCGGGCAGGTCCTGGTAGCCGTAGGGCTTCACGCTGAAGGCGCCCCGGTCGCCCGTCAGACTGCGGAGGTCGGCGCTGTAGGTCTGAAGCTCGGACTGGGGGACGACGGCGGTGATGGTGATGACGGTGCCTTCGGGGTCCATGCCCTGCACGCGGGCGCGGCGGGTCTGGAGGTCGCTGATCAGGTCGCCGGTGAAGCTCGCGGGCGCGCGCACCTTCAGCAGCACCACGGGTTCGAGGAGGACGGGCTTGGCGCCCTCCACCGCGTTGCGGAAGGCCAGCGCCCCGGCGGTCCGGAAGGCGAGGTCGCTGCTGTCCACGTCGTGATAGCTGCCGTGCGTGACGGCGACATGCACGTCCTGCATCGGGTAGCCCGCCAGCGGCCCCTTCTGCATCGCGTCCCCCACGCCCTTCTCGATGCTGGGGAGGTACTTGCCGGGAATCGCGCCGCCGACCACCTCCGAGCGGAAGGCGGTCCCCTCCCCGGGGTCGAGCCGCAGGTGGCAGTCGCCGTACTGGCCGTGCCCGCCCGACTGCTTCTTGTGCTTGCCCTGCGCCTGCGCCGACGCGCGGATGGTTTCCCGGTAGGGAATCTGCGGCACCCCCGTCTCCACGTTCACGCCCAGCGCCGCCAGCTTCTCCACCGCGATGGTCGTATGCATGTCGCCCATGCCCGAGAGCAGCAGTTCGCCGGTCTGGGCTTCGCGCGTAAAGTGCAGGGTGGGATCCTCGTCCAGCAGGCGGGCGACGGCGGCGCTGAGACGGTCCTCGTCCTGGCGCGTTTTGGGAAACAGGGCGACGGTGTGCGCCGGGTCGGGCAGCACCAGCGGGTCGTACTCGATGGGATGGGCCGGGTCGGCCAGCGTGTCCCCGGTGTGCAGTTCGGGAATCTTGGTCAGCACGCCGATCATCCCGGCGCGGAGTTCGGGCACTTCCGTCAGGTCCTTGCCGCTCACCACGTACAGGTGGGCGGGTTTCACGTCCACGCCGCGCGTCGTGTTCCGCAGGGTGTCGCCGGGGCGGATGGTGCCGCTCCAGACGCGGATGTAGGCGAGTTTGCCCACGAAGGGGTCCACCGAGACGCGCCAGACCCGGGCACTGGCGGGCGCGTCCGGCGTCGGCTCGCGCGTCTGCCCGTCCAGGCCGGTCAGCACGCCGCGCTCGGGGGCACTCCGCAGCCCTTCCACCATCAGGTTCAGCAGTTCGGGAATACCTACGCCCGTCTCGGCGCTGACCGGAAGGACCGGGTAGAGGCTGCCCGCGTGGACGGCGCGCAGGAAGGCGGCGCGCAGTTCGTCCGTGCCGATCTCCTCGCCTTCCAGATAGCGGTTCATCAGGTCGTCGTCGGTTTCGACGATGGTGTCCACCAGCCCCTCGCGGGCCTCGCGCAAGGCGGCGCGCAGTTCGCCCGGCACCTCTTCCGGGTCCGCCGCCAGCACGTCCAGCACGCCCCGGAAGCCCGGCCCCTCCCCTACCGGCAGGAAGGCCGCCGCGACCGGGCCTTTTAAACTCGCGCGGATATCAGCCAGCACGGCGTAGAAGTTGGCGCGCTCGCGGTCCATCTTGCCGATCACCACCACGCGCGGCATCTCGAAGCGGTCGGCGGTGGCCCACACCCGCTCGGTGCCGACCTCCACCCCGCTCACGGCACTCACCACGATCAGGGCCGAATCCGCCGCGCGGATGCCGCCGCGAATCTCGCGCACGAAGTCGGCGTAACCAGGCGTGTCCAGCAGGGTGATGTCGGTGCCGTCACGGTTCAGCCGCAGGACGCCGGTGGTGATGGAGAAACCGTGCTGTTTCTCGGCCTCGGTGTGGTCACTCTGGGTGGTGCCGTCCTCCACCCGCCCGGCACGCGGCAAGGCCCCGCTGGCGACGAGCAGGGCCTCCGAGAGCGTGGTTTTTCCCGCGCCGCTGTGCGCGGCGACACTCACAATCCGAACAGGAGCATTCTCAGACTGCACGAACAGATCACCGGACCCTTTCCAGAGCAGAGAAGCCAGCAAAGAGGAGGGCAGGCGAACGGCCACCGCGCGGGCAGGGGCGATTGAAGGTGCAAAGAGCTTACACCCGGGCGGCCGCCCGGCGGTACACGCCCGGCGCGCGCAGGCACCCGCCTTTTCATGACCTCCGGCTCAAGATCGTCTCAGGGCGGGCTTTAGGCCAGACTCAGCAGATTGTGGGCTTCTCCACGCAGACTGCGACGGTACCGGGAACAGCCTGGACACGATTTCAGTCACAACGGAGGCTCCATATGACTCAGAACCAGAATTACCTGATCCGTCTGTCCGACCTGAGCCGCGACAACCGGTTGGACCTGGCCGGGGAAGGCGTCTACAACCCCAGCGGCAACACCGCCTACGGCTACAACGGCGAGAAGGTCGGCACGGTCAAGGACGCGCTGGTGGACCCCGCGACGGGGCGCATCCGCTACCTGATCGTGGATGTGGGCGGCTGGTTCTCCTCCAAGGAAGTGGCGGTCCCGGTCGGTGAGGCCCGTTTTGCCGACAACGGCGTGTATTTCGACAACCTGACCAAGGATCAGGTGCGCGACCTGGGCGAGTACCGCTACGACCAGCAGTACACCTACGACCAGAACATGACGAACGACACGCTGGCCGCCGACGAGCGCGTGCTGCGCGGCACGGACACCGACGAGGCCAGCTACCGTGAGCGGGCCTTCCGCACGCCCGACCGTCTCCAGCTCCTCGAAGAGCGGCTGGTCGTGAACAAGGACCGCTTCCAGGCGGGCAGCGTGGAGATCGGCAAGCACGTCGAGACGGTCCAGCAGACGGTGAACGTGCCGCTGCAACGCGAGGAAGTGATTATCGAACGTCACCCCGTCACCGATGCCCGCCCGGTGGAGGGCGCCGTGCTGGGCGAAGGCAGCCAGACCATGCGCGTGGACCTGGAAGCCGAGCGGGCCAACGTGAGCAAGCAGGCCTACGTGACCGAGGAAGTCGAGATCGGCAAGCGCACTGTGACCGAAACCCAGACGGTCACCGACACCGTGGGCCGCGAAGTGCTGGACGTGAACAAGACCGGCGACGTGCGCCTGGAGAACGCCGACCGCATGACCGACACGACGAACACCACCGGCACCATGACGGACCGTGACGTGACGGACCGCGACCGCAACAACCGCTGAGCAGCGGGATCAGGCGGGGGCGGGGGCGACCCCGCCTCTTTTGCGCCCTGAGGCGCCAGGCAGGACCGCCGGGGAGAAAGGAGAAGCCATGGACGAACGAGAGCGGGAGAGGCAACAGGCCGCCGAGGAGCGCGAGGTGATCGAGCGGCTGGTCCTGCACGAGGAACGCGCCCAGGTGGAGGTGATCCGCGAGGGCGTCGGGAGCGTGCAGGTGCGCCGGGTGGTCACCGAGCGGCAGGAGGTCGTGCCCATCACCCTGCACAGCGAACACCTGGAAATCACCGTTCAGGAGGGGACCGGCGGCCGGGTGACGCTGAACGGCGAGGCGCTGGAAGTCGGCCGGACCTACGAGGTGCCGCTGTACGAGGAACGCGCCCTGATCGAGAAACAGGTGTACCCGATGAGCGAAGTGACCATCGCCCGGCAGGCACGGTCCTACACCCGCAGCGAGGACATCACCCTGCGCCGCGAGGAACTGGACGTGGAAGACCCGCAGGGCCTGGTCCGCGACCGGACGATGCCCGGCCCACGCCGGGAGTAGGTGGACGGGCAGGCAGGAAAGGCCGAGACAACCGGGGGAGGAGGTTGCCTCGCCCCACAGGTAAAGCGGCTGAAAGCCTGGGCCCCTGCTCCGCCCCGTTTCTTTCCCGCCGTCCGCCCCCTATCCTCTGCCTCATGCCGCCAGGCCCCATCCCTGACCGTCCGGCGGGCGAGATCATCCTGACCCCCGCCGGCTCGCGCACGGCCCTGAGCGCCCGCTTCGGCGAGGCGTACGGCTCGCGGCACGGGGCGGCGGCCCAGGCGCGGCACGTGTTCGTGGAGGGCACCGGGACGCACCGGCATCCCGCACCGCGCGTGCTGGAGGTGGGCTTCGGCCTGGGCGTGAACTTCCGGGCGACACTGGCCGAGGTGGTGCGGCGCGGCGTGCCGCTGGACTACCTCGCCTACGAATTCGATCCCGCCCCCGCTGAGGTGCTGCGCGCCGTCGGGGAAGGGGGTGAGGGGGCGGAGCATCCCGCCTGGGCCGCGCTGCTGAAGGGGTGGGGGCAGGCGTCCCCCCTGCTCGTGCAGGTGCCCGGCGCCACGCTCACGGTCCACTTCACCGACGTGCGGGAGGCCGACCTGCCGCATGGCTGGGCCAGCGCCCTCTATCTCGACGGCTTCTCCCCCGCCCGCAACCCGGAAGTCTGGACGCCCGCCCTCGCGGCACGGCTCGCCCGTGCCCTCGCGCCGGGGGGCCTTCTCGCCACCTACAGCGCCGCCGGGCATGTTCGCCGCACGCTCGCGGGAGCCGGGCTGAAGGTGGAGAAGCGGCCCGGCCCGCCGGGAAAACGGGAATGCCTGCGGGCGGTCCGGGAAGCGTGAGGGCTGCCCCGCATCTCCTGGTGATCGGTGGGGGCGTAGCGGGCGCGTCCGTCGCCTATTTCGCCGCGCGGGCAGGGGCACGAGTGACGGTGATCGATGCCGGACGTCACGCCGCCAGCCGCGTTCCCTCGGCCCTGGTCAATCCCGTGCGGGGACAGGCCGGGCAGGTGGAACCGGGCGCGGTGGAGGGCCTGCGCCTGACCTGGGCGCTGGTGGACGCGCTGCGGGAGGCGGGCCTGACCGTCCCTCACGGCCGGGTCGGCGTGCTGCGCCCCGTGCCCGACGACCGGACGCGGCAGAAATTCGAGCGGAACCTGCCCCCGGCGTGGCCGCACGGGTGGCTGGAGCCGGAGGCGTTCCCGGTCCCGCTGGCCCCGGGCTGGAGACACGCCCTCTGGCTGCCGGAGGGCGGCTGGCTGGATGGCGCGGCCTTCACGGCGGGCCTGCTGGCCGTCTCGGGGGCGGAGGTCGTGCAGGCACGGGCACGGGCCTGGGACGCCCGCTCCGTCACCCTGGAAAGTGGGGAGGTTCTGCGGGGTGACGCCGCGGTGTGGTGCGGGGGTGCGGTGGGAGCGGCCTGGGCAGGCGCAGCGGGAACGCACCGGGCAGGGACCCTCCTGACGCTGGAGCGCCCGGTCACGGCCCTGCCCGTGAGCTTCGGCGCGTACCTCGCCCCGGCCGGGGTCGGCGGGGTGCTGGGCGCGACTTTCGAGGCGCCCACGCCTACCTGGCGGGAGCCGGTGTTGCCGCTGCGGTCGCTGACGTGGCTGCTGGGCAAGGCGGAGGCGCTGACGGACCTGGGCGGCGCAACGGTGACGGGGCGGTGGAGCGGCACCCGCCTCTCCGGCCTGACCGTGGGGCGAACGGCAAACGGCGCGTGGCAGCTCTCGGGGCTGGGCAGCAAGGGCTTTCTGCTGGGGCCGCTGCTGGCGCGTCACGTTGCCGGTGACGTGCTGGCGGCGCTGGGAGTGTGACGGCGGCCGCAGAGAACCTCTAGACTGACGAGGTTATGTCGAAGTACCGCATCTGCTTGATCGAAGGGGACGGCATCGGCCACGAGGTCATCCCCGCCGCCCGCCGCGTGCTGGAAGCCTCCGGCCTGGACGCCGAGTTTGTTTCCGCCGAGGCAGGCTACGAATACTTCCTCGACCACGGCACCAGCGTGCCCGAGGCGACCTACGAGGCGGTGGAGTCCACCGACGCGACCCTCTTCGGCGCGGCGACCAGCCCCAGCGGTGAGAAGCCGAACGGCTTTTTCGGCGCCATCCGCCACCTGCGCCGCAAGTACAACCTGTACGCCAACGTCCGCCCCACCAAGACCCGCCCGGTCCCCGGCGCCTATGAGAACGTGGACCTGGTGATCGTCCGCGAGAACACCCAGGGCCTCTATGTCGAGCAGGAGCGCCGCTACGGCGACACGGCCATCGCGGACACCGTGATCACCAAAGACGCCAGCGAGCGCATCGGCCGCTTCGCCATCGACCTCGCCCTGAAGCGCCGCCAGAAGCTGACGGTCGTGCACAAGAGCAACGTGCTGCCCGTCACGCAGGGCCTCTTCATGAACACCATCCTCGACCTGACGAAGAACGTCGAGGGGCTGAACACGAACACCATGATCGTGGACAACGCGGCCATGCAGCTCGTCCGCAACCCCACCCAGTTCGACGTGATGGTGATGACCAACATGTTCGGGGACATCCTCTCCGACCTGGCGGCGGGGCTGGTGGGCGGCCTGGGCATCGCGGCCAGCGGCAACGTCGGGGACCGCTTCGGCATCTTCGAGAGCGTTCACGGCAGCGCGCCCGACATCGCCGGGCAGGGGATCAGCAATCCCACCGCGACCATCCTGGCCGCCGTGCTGATGCTCGACCACCTCGGCGCGCACGACGTGGCCCGCCGGATCGACCAGGCCGTGAACACCGTGCTGGCGGAGGGCCCGCGCACCCGCGACCTGGGCGGCACGGCGGGCACCAAGGAATTCACCGACGCGGTGATCGCACAACTGAAGTAATCAGCCACCGCAGGGCGAGGCGGCCGGGACAGCATCCCCCCGGCCGCTTCGCCCTGCGCCGTCAGCCCGCGGCGTTCGGCTTGGGAATGACCGAGATACTGCCGGAGCGTTCGAGGATGGCGTACTTGATCTGGTCCAGGCGTTCCAGACCTTGCAGTTCCCGCGCGGCATTCAGGATGTCCGACTCGTCGACGCGGAGCTGCTTCATGCGGTCCTTGATCGGCTGACCGTTCTCCAGAATCAGAACCGGGGCACTGTCCACCAGAAGTTCCAGCCCCGGCGAACGCTGCTTCCACAGCGAGAGGCCGATATCCAGCCCGACCAGGGTGATGATCGCCAGCATTGACTGGGTGAGCGAGAAGTCATCGCCCACCATCGCCTGCTGCGTCACCTCGCTGATGATCAGCAGCAGCACGAAGTCGAAGGTGGTGATCTGGGTCAGCGTCCGCTTTCCGGCCACCCGGAAGATCAGCAGCAGGAACAGGTAAATGGCGGCGGAACGTAAAACGGCGTCCATCGGGGCCTCCTCTGGGGGTCAGGGAATTCAGGGGTAAATAAATGACGTGAAGCGGACTTCCTGGGTGTTCCCGGACGCTCCGGCCAGGCCCGCCGCCCCTCTCAGGCGGCCGATGGCTTCCGTTTGCAGCTCGAACAAGATCTGCCCCGGCTGGCCGTTTTGCAGCGCGTTGAAGGTATAGGTCAGGCGGTTGCCTTCGAGCTGCGCCGAATCCGGCTCCGGGATGATCTTCTGGATTTCCATGTGTTGCAGGTACTCGCGGCTCAACCAGATGTGGACCTGATCGTCGCGCACGGCCCCGGGGCTGAAGGTCAGCCGGAGTTCGGTGGGCGCCATGTACCGCGCAAATCGGTTGTACTTGACCTGCAAGCCGCCGTCCGGGGTCTGGACCCGCTTCTCGCTGAGCGGGCCGGAGCCGAACAGCCCCAGCAGGGCGGCCAGGACGATCAGCAGCATGGCCGCCCAGCCGAGGCGCTCTATCCTGACTTCGCGGCGGTGAAACTCCAGATCCTGCGCCAGTTCCAGGTCACCAATCCGGCGTGGCCTGGTCACGGGAGGCTCTCCTCATTCCTCGGCTTGTTCATGGCCTGACAGTACGCGCAGACACACAGATGAAGTCTAAAGAACTTCTTGACCAAGCTCCCGGGTGGGCCAGCAACAGAAAAAGGCCAGAGCTTGAGTGCTCCGGCCTCTGCCCGGCTGTCCTGCCGCCGAACTCAGCTCACCGCTCGTAGAAGGGCGGCGGCTCGATCCCGAGGGCGCGCAGGTAGACGTAGCCCTGCCCCCGGTGGTGAATCTCGTTGTCGATGGCGTAGAGGGCCGTGGTGAGCGCGGACATGGTGCCCCAGAACAGCGCCTTTTCTTCCTGATAGCGGGCAGGCGGCACCGTGGGCAGCTCAGCGTCCATCCGGCGGGTCAATTCGTCCCAGGCGGCCAGCAGCGCCGCCTTTTCGTGCGGGGGCTTCTCGGTCCAGTCGGGATTCGGCCACTCGTCGGTGACCAGCCCTTCCAGGGTATAGAGCGCGACGCCGTAGAGTTCCCAGGCCATCTCCCCGAAGGACCGCATGGGCGGGGCGGCGGTGAAGGTGAAGAGCTGGTCTTCCGGGAATGCCTCGATCACCCGGCGGGTCAGGCGGCGGTGACCCTGCCAGTCGGCCAGCAGATACTCGGGCGTCATCAGGGAGGGCGTGAGGACGGTGGATGCGGTGTCAGCCTGCGTCATGGTTCCTCCAGTGGGGCCAGCCGAAAGGGGAAGCTGGCTTTCCGCTTTCAGCGTAACCGGGATTCCCGTCAACACCTGTCGCATTTTGGTGGCAAGCTGGGGACATGTACGACCCCTCCATGCGGGTGCTGACCGTGCTGGAACTCCTTCAGGCGCACGAGCGCGTGACGGGTGCGGAACTGGCGCGGCGGCTGGAGGTCAGCCCGCGCACCGTGCAGCGGTATATCGCGCGCCTTCAGGACCTGGGCATTCCAGTGGAGTCCACCCGGGGGGTGGGCGGCGCGTACCGGCTGAAGGCGGGCTTTCGCCTCCCACCCCTGATGTTCACGGGCGAGGAGGCGCTGGCCCTGGCGCTGGGCCTGCACGCCCTGCATCACCTGGGGCTGACCGCACTGGCCCCGGCGGTGGCGGGCGCCAGCGCCAAACTGAGCCGCACTCTCCCCCACGCCCTGCGCGAGCGGATGCAGACGCTGGAAGAGGCGGTGCAGCTCGACGCCTTCCCCTGGACTGTGCCGACCGACGCGGAGATTCTCTCGGCCCTGCTCGCTGCCATGCAGGCCGGGCGGGTCGTGGCCTTCGCGTACCGCTCGCACGCGGGCGAGGCCACCCGGCGGGAAGTCGAGGTGTACGGCGTGGTTCACCTGGATGGCCGCTGGTACGCGGTGGGGCGCTGCCGGGAGCGGGACGCCCTGCGGACCTTCCGCCTGGACCGGATTTCGGAACTGACCGAACTGGAGCTGCCCTTTACCCGTCCCCGGGACTTTGATGCGCGGGCCTACCTGCGGTCCACGCTGCCCTTCCTCCAGGCCCCCTATGAGGTGGAGGTCTGGCTGGACCTGTGCCCCGAGGACGCCGCCCTGCATTTCTCGCCCGGGCGGGTGGCGCTGGAACCCGACGCCGGGCGCGGCGGCACCTGGCTGCGGTGCAGACGTGAGGCGCTGGAACCCTTCGCGGCCCTGCTGCTGAGGCTGGGGTGCGCCGTCGCCGTTCACCGGCCCCGCGAACTGCGGGAAATCTTCGGCGTGCTGGCGGACCGGGCGAATGCCGCGCGCCTCGATCCCGCCTCCCGCGAACCCGCGTGCTAGGCTCCCCGGTTGAGATGCCGCTGCTTATTCTGGTTCGGGTCACATTCCGGGGTCGCGCATGATGGTCGCCTGCGCGCTGCTGTCGTGGTTCCTGGTGGGGCTGTTCATCCGCGTGAGCCGGGCGCGGGGCTGGGGCCAGCCGGTCCGCAAGGACGGGCCGCCGCACCTCCATAAGGAAGGCACGCCCACGGCAGGCGGCGTGCCCTTCGTGCTGGCGCTGGCGCTGGTGTTCTTTCCGCTCTACTTCACCGGGCACGCGGGCGGCGAGCGCGAACTGATCATTATGCTCGCGGCGCTGGCGATGGGCCTGATCGGCGGCATCGACGACCTGCTGAAGATCCGCTCGCGGATGCGCGGCAAGGGCAAGAAGGAACTGCTGGCCCGCGAGAAGTTCCCGCTGCAATTCCTGGTGGGCCTGGTCTTCGCGTACTTCGCCGCGCCGCTCGCCAGCCACGAACTGCTGCCCAGCCTGGGCCGCGTGCCCGACATCCTCCTGCTGACGCTGGTGATGGTGGGTTCGGTAAACGCCTTTAATTTCACGGATGGGCTGGACGGCCTGCTGGCGGGCGTGGCGATCATCGTGCTGCTGCCGCTGCTGGCGGTGTCGCCGGTCTGCGCCCTGCTGGTCGCCGTGCTGCTGGGCTTCCTGTGGTTCAACGCGCACCCGGCGCGGGTCTTCATGGGCGACATGGGCAGCCACGCCATCGGCGCGGTCGCGGCGGGGGCCTACGTGCTGTACGCGGACGTGTGGCTGCTGCCCCTCGCGGCCATCATTCCGGTCGTGGCGGTCCTCAGCGTGGTCATTCAGGTCATTTCCTTCCGCACGCGCGGCAAGCGTGTCTTCCGCATGAGTCCCATCCAGCACCACTTCGAGCTGAGCGGCTGGCCCGAAACCCACGTCACCACGCGCTTCTGGGTGATCACGGCGGTGGCGACGGCGGCGGTGTGGTGGATTCTGGGGGGGAGGCCGTGAGTGGTCAGTGGTGAGGAGTGAGTGGGAGCAAAGGCTTTTGCTCCCGCTTTCTTTTTCCACTGACCACTCCCCACTCACCCTCTACACTTGCCCCCGTGCCCCTTTCCCTCCCCGACCTCCCGGCCCTCCTCGCCCGACGCGCGCACCTGCCGGGCGAAGGCACCACCGTTTTTCGTGCGGCGCACACGACCGAGACGGGCGGGGTGTTCGCGTTGGACATGGCGGGGGACGCGGGGGTGCTGAGCCTGTACGCGGACCTGACAGCACAGGAGGAAGTGCGGCTGGCGGCGGCGTGCGGGGCATTGCCGGGAGTGGCGGGCGTGTACCTGAAGCGCCGCCCGGTGGAGGCCCGGCACGCGGCGAACGTGGCGCGGGAGTGGCTGGCTCCGCCCGAACCGGTGTGGGGCGAGGCCCGGCCCGAGGTGGTCGCACTGGAAAACGGCGTTCCCTTTCTGCTGCGGCCCGGCGCGGACCTGAGCATCGGCCTGTTCACGGATGCCCGGCCCCTTCGCGCCTGGGTGCGGGAACAGGTCCCGGTGGGCGGCCGGGTGCTGAACACCTTCGCGTATACCTGCGGCTTTGGGCTGAATGCCGCACTGGGCGGGGCGGGCGCCGTGAAGAACGTGGACCTCTCGCGCAAGGTGCTGGCCTGGGGGCAGGAGAACTACGCCCTCAGCGGCCTGCCCGCCCCGGACACCGACTTTCTGTACGGCGACGTGTTCGAGTGGCTCAGGCGGCTGGCAAAACGCGGGGACGCCTTCGATCTGGTGATCCTCGACCCGCCGAGTTTCGCGCGGGGCAAGTCGGGGGTATGGCGGGCCGAGCAAGATTACGGGCGGCTGGCGGCCCTGGCAGCGAACGTGACGGCACCGGGCGGGCGGCTCCTCGCCATGACGAACCACGCGGGGCTGACGGGTGCGGCGTTCGAGCGGATGACCACGGCGGGTCTGGGCGAGGCGGGGCGGCGCGGGCGTCCCGGGGCGAGGCTGGGCGCGGGCGAGGATTATCCCGGCGCGGCGCACCTCAAGGCCCAGGTGTGGACGCTGGACTGAAGGCTCACTCCTGTCTCCCCTGGCCCGGAACGAACGGCGTAGGCTCGCCGCCGATGAAGGTGCAGGCCACGTCTCCAAGTGGGACTTCCTCACCCACATCGCCGTGAACGGCGACCACGTCATGGAGGATCACGTCCACCACCTCGCCCGCATCGATCCGGGCCAGCGCCTCCGGGGTCACGAAGCCGCTGGCCGTGACGTTGCCGAAAGTGAAGCTGACGAATTCGGAGGCTCCGGGCATGAACCACTGTACGGCCCCTGTTGCTCCACCTCCCCCTGTGGCCCACCTCACTTCATTTTCTAAAGCAGGCGGTATGCTGGGGGCATGACGCAGAATGCGACGGAGCAGAAGCAGGTGCTGGTGCCCCTCACCACGCCGGAGGACGTGGACAGCTTCCTGAAGGAGTACCCGCTGGCGGCGGTCTTCAAGGCGGGGACCTGTCACAAGACCATGCAGGGCTTCGGCGTGCTGGAGACGTTCCTGCAACAGCACGAGCTGCCGGTGGGCTTTATCCGCGTGGTGGACTGGCGGCCCGCCAGCAACCACGTGGCCGAGCTGACCGGGATTCAGCATCACAGCCCGCAGTTCATCCTGTTCCGAGACGGACAGCCGCAGTTCGAGGTGAACAACTGGGACATCACGCCGCAGGCCCTCGCCCCCGTGTTCGAGGCGCAGGTGCCGCGCCGCAGCGGGGAAGCCGCCGTCGCCACCGATGACAACGTGGAGCCGTACCGCCGCCTGATGCGCGCGTACCTGGACGGGCAACTGAGCGACTGGGCATTCCAGGACCAGTACGTCACGCTGTTCCGCGACGACGCCAGCCTCCGCAGCCAGCGCGAGTTCGAGGCGCTCTCCCGCCTGTTCGGTGACCCCGACGCCTACCACGGCGGCCTGCACCAGCTCGGCGCCCCCGGGCAGCGCGGCGACCTGAAGGCCCGCGTGCAGGCGCTGCTGAACGAACTGGGCTGAGCCCTCCCACTCCCTCCCCGCCCGGTTGCTGCCCGGGCGGGTTTTTGTTGCGCTCCACATGAGGGCCGGGTGGTAAGGGCATGAGCAGGTCTATGAATGTAAGCGGCGCGTAAGACCCCTTGAGGTGTGATAGGTGCAGTTTTCCTTATCCGTCGTGACGCTCCGGGTACGGACCACGACCTGACGACGTTTCCTTCTCTCCTCACGGATGCCCTGACTGCCATGCCCATCCCCCATCCCCGCCTTGCCGTTCCGCTGGACCGCGCCGTCTACCGGCAACTCTTGACCGACCATTACCCCTGGACCGAGGTGACGGTGGACCTCGCCCGGCGGCAGGCCGAGGGCCTGAGCGGCGTGTTCGACGCGCAGCAGGGGCCGGACTGGGCGCGGTTCGTGTGGGTGCGCGGCACGCTGCGCGGCGGCTTCTCGGCGGCCGGAGACGTGACCTGGCCCGCCACCCTGTCCGCCCTGCCCCGCGCGCAGGTCACGCTCACGGCGCTGGACCCCGCCGTCGCGGACCTGGTGTGGATCAGCCGCGACCAGACGCCCCAGGTACTGGAGGCCCCCTGGCCCGGCCCGCAGGCCACGCTGGAGCGCCAGCGGTTCTCGGGGGTGCTGCTGGCCGGACAGGCGTGCAGCTTCTGGGAGGGCGGCCGGACGGTCGGCGGGACGCTGCCCCCGCCCGGCGTGCCGTGCCTCACGCTCTCGCGGCTGCCGGGCGGCGCGGAGGCACACGCGGCCCTGCTGGGCTTCTGGCGCGAACTGATCGCCACCGCGCACCGCGTCACGCCGCTGGACGAGGCGTGGCGGCTGGTCAGCCTGCGGCTGGCCGGGGAGTACCCCTGCCTGGACCCCTTCGCCCGCGAGGTCACGGTGCAGGGCGGGCAGCTCCAGGTCGAGCCCGACGTGCCCGCCGCCGAGGTGCAGCCCGCGCTGCTGAGCGCGTTCCAGGCCACCCTGGCCCGGGTGGGCCTGCGCCTGGCGGACCTGCCGCTGGCTGAGCTGCGCGCCCGGCCCGAGTGGGCGTCGGCCGGTCTGGAGGTCGCGTGACCGCGCCGCAGTCCGCCGCAGGGGTGCTGGCCTGGCCGTCCGGGCTGAGCGCCGACACGCCGCTGCCCTTCGCGGTCTGGCGGGTGCTGCATCACGTGGACGGCCAGCGGAACGCGGCGGAAGTCGCGCAGCTCGCCCGGACCACGCCGCAAGACGTCATGGCGGCGCTCAATCAGGCGGCGGCCTGGGCCACGCGCGCCGCGCAGCGCACCCAGCCGGTGACGGACGCCTCCGCGCAGGCCGTGACGCAGTGCGTGATCGCGGTGGTCGGCCCGATGGGGGAATTCATGGTGGATGACGTACTCGACGAACTGGGAGACGGGGCGGCCCTCAGCACGCTGCTGTCCAGGGTGGCCGCGCAGCTCAGCGAGGCGCAGGTGCAGGCCTTTGTGCGCCACCTGCGCGCCCGGGGGATCGCGTGACCCGCGCGCCGTCTCCTCTCCTGTGGCCTCCGCTGCCTTCCGGACTTGTGGGGGCAGGGCCGGGGAGTCCCCTGCTCCGCAGCTTTGCCCCTTCGCCGAACGCCCTCCGGGGCCTGTCCCTCTCGCTCTCCTGCGGCGCGTTGCACCTCTGCTGCGCCGCCTTGCAGCTCCGTCCGGAACAGCTCGGTCCCAATCTGGAAGCTCTCGGAATGCAGTCCATTCTCCTTCTCCGGCAATTCAAGCAGCGGCTGCCGGGCCGCGCGCCCCACGCAGGGGTGACTGCTCCGGCAGCCAGGAAGGGCAACCCATGAAGTACACGGTCGTGATCCGTCAATCCGTCCCGGACGAGGTGCGTCCGCTTCTGGAACAGCAGCTCGTGGAACGCTTCGGGCTGTCGGCCGAACAGGCCGAGCGCCTGGCCGCCCGCCGCTCGGGCCGCCTGATGAAACCCACCGGCCGCGCCCGCGCCGACCTGCTGCTGCGGGTCTTTCAGGACGTGGGCGCGCAGGTGGCGCTGGAAGAGGTGCGCGAGGAGACGGGCGTGCTGGAAGTGCCGTTCCAGGCCGCCCCAGCCACCCCGGTGACCGTGCGCGCCGTCCCCGACCCGGAAGGCGGCGTGGCGCTCGCCCCACCCCTGACGGACTTCGCGGCCTTCGGGGCGCCCGGGGCGCGGCGGGAATCCAGCGCCGCCCGCACCGGCGAGAGCCTTCTGGAGCCAGCCCTCCAGGCCCCCGAGCCGGGCGTGCTGACCCTGCCCGCCGACGACGCCTGGGCCGACCTCGCGGCGGACCCCTTCGCCCCGGCGGCCCTGAACGCCGACCCGTTCGCGGCGGCCGTCACTCCCGCCGCGCTGCCGGATGGCCTCGCCGCCTCACCGTTCGGGGACGTGCCGCCTGCCGCGCCACCGTCCGGAACAGCGGGCCAGCCTCCGGCCGCCACGCCCGACAGCAGTGACATCTGGTCGGATTTCACCGGGGCGCTGACCCTTCAGGACGCCAAACCGCAGGAGGAGGCTCAGGCGGCCGCTCCCGAGACGTTCCTGACGGCCCTGGCCGACGAGACGCGCGGGCCGCTGGGCCGACGCCGCAGCCTGGCGCGGCAGATGACCTTCGGGGCGCTCGCGCCGCTGGCGCTGTCCACCGCGCTGACGCTCGGGCTGCTGACGGCGATCCTGCCCAGCCTCCAGCGGCAACTGGTGCAGCAGAACGCCGAAGCGGTCGCGGTGGCGGTCGGGACCAGCCTCGACACCCGGGACCAGGAAACCGTGAACGCCCAGCTCGACGCGCTGCTCAAACGCTCGGCGGTGGGCTTCGTGCGCGTGGAGCTGCCCGACGGCACCACCTACTTCCGCAGCCAGAATCCGCAGCTCGACGGCACGCTGCAGGGCCGCGTCGCCGCCTTCCTCAAGGAGCATCCGGAAACCGGCACGCTGGTCACCAGCGGCAGCGCCGCCGACGCCTACCGCGAACAGCTCAAGCAGCTCGAAGACGTGGGCGCGGGCGACTCGCCCCAGGCGCGGGAACTGCGCAACCTGGCCCAGAACAGGGACAACCAGCATTCCGAGCGCACCAGCTACGTGGTCAGCCGCCTGGGCGTGATGGAGACGGGGAGCAATCAGCGGACGACCGCCCCCGCCACCGAGGACAGTTCTGACCTGCTGTACCGCATCGCGGTGGGCGTGCCGACCAACGAGGCCCAGGCCAACCTGCGGAACACGCTGCTGCTGGTGCTGGGCGTGTCGCTGCTCGCGCTGCTGCTGGCGGCGGCCCTGGCCGTGCGCTCCGCCCGCCGCGTGGTGCAGCCCATCGAGCGGCTGGTGAAGGTGGCCGACGCGATCAGCATGGGCGACCTGACCCGCCCGGTGCAGGCCGACCGCAACGACGAGATCGGCGACCTGGCCCAGGCCCTCGAACGCATGCGCCTGAGCCTGGAATCCGCGATGGACCGCCTGCGCCGCCGCAAAAGGGGCTGAGCCGGAGCAGCGCGAAAGGGCGGGGACTTGAGCCTCGCCCTTTCGCGCTGTTCGCCCTTTTCATCGCCGTTTCAAGGCAGATGACCGGGGGCGGCCTCCGTGAGAACGGGCTGGAGGCGGACCCCTCAGCCCGGAGAAGCTGGCCCCTGCGGTGCCGGTCCGAGGCCCTCCAGCCGGAAGGGCTCCCGCAGCCCCGCCTCCGCCGCTTCCCGCGCCACTTGAGGCACATAATTCAGCGCCAGCACAGCGCGGTATGTCCGCTCGGCCAGTTCGCGGTCCCCCTGCGCGTCCCGCACCTGCCCCAGCCGCGCCAGCACCAGCCCCGGCAGACTGCGCGGCACCTCGTCGGTGAGGGCGTGGGCGGCGCGTTCCAGCAGCGCCCGCGCGCTGTCCAGGTCACCCACGGCGAGGTACACCCCGGCGGCAGCGGCCTCCAGTTCGGCCTTCGGGGTGACCGTGTCCCCCGTCTCGCGTTCCAGGGCGTCCAGCAGCGCCGCCAGGTCATCGTCCTCGCGCAGTTGCCAGGCGCGGTCGGCCAGGGCACGCAGGCGGGACGTTTCGCCCGGCTCGAAGCCCGTCAGATCGGGCAGCCGCGCACCGGGCAGCCGTTCCAGCAGGTCGGGCAGGTCGTCCAGCGGGACGAGCACCACACCGTCCTCCACGGCCGCGAGGGCCGCCATGACCTCTTCCAGCCGCCGCGCCCGCCAGTGGGTACCCGGCCCCTCGCCCAGCGCCGCGCGCATCGCCGCGTGGTAGTCACGGGCCGCCGCCTGCACCTCGGCGCTGAAGGCACGCGGGGCGGTCATGGGGGCGGTCAGGACCGCCGCGAACGCCTGTTCGGCCTGCGCCGCCTCGCGCAGCCGGGCGCGGCCCTGGGGATACTGCTCCAGAAACGAGATGAGCTGCGCGTGGTCGGTCTCGGTGTCCGCACCCGACCCGGGCAGTTCCCGCACCGTGAAGCGCGCGGCGGGCAGGGCGTCGCGCAGGGGATGGTCGGGGTCGGGGCCGCTGGCCCACAGCACCTCCTGGCCCCCCACGCCGTTCGCCCGCAGGTGCCGCAGCAACTCCACGACCGTCCCCGCGTTGAACTGCGGGTGCAGCCGCAGCAGGTCCCCCAGGTCGGGCAGCAGCGTCAGGGGCACGCGGCCCCCCGCAGGCCTGTCGCCATTTCCGCGCCAGGAGCTGGCCGCGACGGGGCGGCTAACAGAACAGGGGACGGCGGCATCTTCATGGGAGAATCCCTTACCCCAGGTCGCGCGGGCGGTATGTGACGGCCTCGGCCAGATGGGCCTCGCGGATGTCGGCGCTGCCCGCCAGGTCCGCGACGGTGCGTGCCACCCGCAGCACCCGGTCAAAGCCGCGCCCGGTGAGGTTCAGTTGCCGGGCGGCGGCGCGGATGAAGGCGTCCGGGCCGGGAGCCAGCGGGGCATGGTGGCGGAGGTTCTGCCCGGCCAGGTCGCTGTTGCGGGTGCCCTGCCGCGCCAGCATGGTGTCGCGGGCACGCCCGACCCGCTCACGGACCTGGGCGCTGCCCTCGGTGTCGGGCGCGCGGGTCAGCTCGTCGACCGTCAGGCGGGGAACGCGGACGATCAGGTCGATGCGGTCGAGCAGCGGGCCACTCAGGCGCGCGGCGTAGCGGGTGCGTTCGGTGGGCGTGCAGGTGCAGGCTTTTTCCGGGTCGCCGTGGTGCCCGCAGGGACAGGGGTTCATGGCGCCAATGAGCTGAAAGCGGGCCGGATAGCTGACGGTGGCGCGGGCGCGGCTGATGGTCACTGCCCCGTCCTCCAGCGGTTGCCGGAGGGTTTCCAGCGCCTTGCGCGAGAACTCCGGGAACTCGTCGAGAAAGAGGACGCCCCGGTGCGCGAGGGACACCTCGCCGGGCTTCGGAACGCTGCCGCCGCCGATCAGGCCCGCGTCGCTGACGGTGTGGTGCGGCGCGCGGTAGGGGGCCTGCCCGACCAGCCCGCCGCGCGCCGCGAGCAGCCCGGCGGCCGAATGAATGCGCGTGACCTCCAGCGCCTCCCCGCGCGTGAGGGGTGGCAGCAGACCGGGCGCCCGCTGGGCCAGCATGGTCTTGCCGCTGCCGGGCGAGCCGATCAGCAGCAGGTTGTGCCCGCCCGCCACGGCGATCTCCAGCGCGCGCTTGGCCGCCGTCTGCCCCTTCAGGTCCGCAAGGTCGAGGGGGGCCGGGGCGCCGGGGTCCGGCTCGGGCGGCGGGGTCTGGGCGAGGGGGGCCTGCCCGCTCAGGTGACGCACGGCGTCCAGCAGGGTTCGTGCGCCGTACACGGTCACGCCGTCGATCAGAGCCGCCTCGGGGGCGTTGCCGTGGGGCAGCAGGGCGGGCCGCCCCTCCTGCGCGGCCAGCAGCGCGAGGTTCACCGCCCCGGCGATGGGCCGCAGGGTCCCGTCTAGGGCGAGTTCCCCGGCACTCACCACGTCCGCCAGGGCGGCGGCGGGCAGCAGCTCCTGCGCGGCCAGCAATCCCAGCGCGATGGGCAGGTCGTACAGCGGCCCCTCCTTGCGGAGATCGGCGGGGGCGAGGTTCACGGTGATGCGCGCGGCGGGAAAGGGCAGGCCCGCGTTGCGGACGGCGGCGCGTACCCGCTCGCGGGCCTCGCTGACGGCCTGATCGGGCAGGCCCACCACCGTAAAGGCCGGGAGGCCAGGGCTGACATCCACCTCCACCTCGACCGGCACGGCGTCCACGCCGATCAGGGCCACGCTGCGGGCACGGGCCAGCATCAGGGCACCACCGGGGGCACGCCCGCCACGCCAACTGTGCCCGGTCCCGCGTGGACCAGCAGCACGGCGCCGACCTCGCGGGTTCCGAGCACCCGCACGTTCCGCAGCGCGAGTTCCCCGGCGAGCCAGCGCGCGTCGCGCGGGTTCCCGGCATGCAGCACATAGGCCTCGCGGTCCTGCGGGAAGCTGCGAACGAGTTCGCGCAGCGCAGGCTGAAAACCCCGGACGCGGGCGACGGCCTCCACCTTTCCCCCCTCCGCGCGGATGATGGGGCGGACATTCAGGAACCGCGCCGCCGCCCCGGCCACCCGGGAGAGCCGCCCGCCCGCGATCAGCCAGCGCAGGTCCTGGGGCACGAAGCGCAGGAATACCTGGTCGCCGTATCCGGTCAGCGCGTCGGCCACGTGGCCCACCTCCCGGCCCGCGTCCAGCCAGACCCGCGCCTGGCGCACGGCGGCCCCCAGCCCCACGCTGACCGCCCGGGTGTCCACCACCCGCACCCGCCCCGCGAAGTCCCGCGCCGCCTGCACCGCCGAAGTGAAGGTCCCGCTGAGGGTCGAGGCAATGGGCAGACACAGCGCGCAGTCGGCCGCATTCAGGGCGGCCTCGTAGTGGCGGGCGAAGTCCTCGGGGGTGCCCATGCTCGTGCGCGGGGCCGCGCCGACCACCATCCGGGCGCGCAGGGTTTCGCCCGCCATCACCTCCAGGCCGGGGCGGATCAGCGTGCCGGGGTCGCTGTACACCACGCCGCCGTCCTCCAGCGTCAGCGGCACGACGGTCACGCCCAGCGCCGCGCTTTCCTCGGCACCGAGGTCGGCCGTGCTGTCGGTGATCAGCGCCACACGCTCCCGGGTCACGGCGTCAATCTAGCAGCCCCGCCGCCCCGTCCGCGCCACAACTCCGCGCCCGGCAGGGGAACGCCGCCCCCGGAAGTGGAGGCGGCGCCTGGAAGCGGGGTCAGGAACGCGGCGCGTCGTCACTCGCCGGGGCGGGCATCACCGCCTGGGGGGTCACGGCCTGGGGAGCGACCGGGGTCGCGGTCTGCGGGGGGGCGACGGGGGGCACGACGGCCTGCGCCACCACCGTCTGCACGGGCGGGGCGGGCGTCTCGCGGAAGCTACCTTCCAGCTCTTCCTTGAGGCCCGCTGTGCCCTTGCGGAATTCGCGGATGCCCGCGCCCAGGCTCTTGCCCAGTTCGGGCAGCTTCTTGGGGCCGAACACCAGCAGCGCGATGAGGAGGATGACGAGAAGTTCACCGGGTCCGATATTGGGCATAGTTCTGACCTCCGTAACGTGGACGGAGCTGGGTGGCGGCGTCCTGCCCAGAGTGTATGCCCGGAAAGGCCAGCCAAACGTCAGGAGGGGATGAGAAGGTCAGGGCGGCGGCGCAGGCAGGTTGCGGTAGGCCCGCAATGTCCCATTCATGAAGGCGACGTAGAGCGTCCCGGCGGCGACCAGCGGCGTCGCCTGCACGCCGTCGCGCTCGCGGTGCTGCCAGCGGACGGCGCCGCTGCGGAGGTCCAGGGCGACCAGCTCACCCGCCTCGGAGGCGAGGAACACCAGGCCCGCGCTCACGACCGGGCTGGCGGTCACGCGACCTTCGAGCGTGTGGGTCCAGACGTCCTCGCCGTCCGCCAGGCCCAGGGCGCGCACCGTGCCGCCCCACCCTGCCACGATCACCAGCTCCGGCGTGACGGCGGGCGCGGCCCAGATCTCGTCCTCCAGGTCGTAGGTCCAGAGGGCCGGTTCGGGCGAGGCGAGCTGCGCGCGGCCCGACGCGGCCGTCAGGCTCAGCGCGTGGACCTCGCCCGGCCAGGTGGGCACGATCAGGGTGGCCTCGCCGGGGGCGGTGGGCAGCAGGGCGGGTGTGGCGTGGACGGTGCCGACCTCCACCTTCCACAGCGGGCTGCCGCTGCGGGCGTCCAGGGCATGCAGCCAGCCGTTCTCGTCACACAGCAGGGCCGCGCCCGCCCACACGACCGGCGAGGCGGCGACCGGGCCGCCCGCGCG
Source organism: Deinococcus metallilatus (assembly GCF_004758605.1). Lineage (NCBI taxonomy): Bacteria > Thermotogati > Deinococcota > Deinococci > Deinococcales > Deinococcaceae > Deinococcus > Deinococcus metallilatus. The sequence continues at coordinate 1,081,985 of NZ_CP038512.1, read as the reverse complement.
GTAGGCCCAGGCGAGTTCGCCGGTCCGGGCATCCAGCGCGTGCAGGTGCCCGTCACGGCTGGCGGCCAGCACCCGGCCTCCCCACAGGGTCGGGGCACCCGTGAACTCGGCGCGGGCCTGGTGCTGCCAGCCCTCCTGTCCGTCTTGCAGGCGAACGCGGCGCAGGGTGCCGTCCCACGCGCCGTACAGGATGTGGCCCTCCAGAAAGGTCGCGGGGGCCGTGACCTCGTCGCGGGCGGCGTAGGTCGCGTAGGGCCGCCCCGAGGCGTGCATCAGCACCAGTTGGCCGCCGCGCGTGCCGACCGCCAGCAGGTCGTCCTCCCCCACGACGGCGGCGGGCCAGGTCACCTCGCCGGGGAGGGGGACGCTCCAGGCCTCGCGCAACTGCTCCACGCGGGCGGGGCCGTCGGCTTGTTCGCCCGTCCGCGTGCGGCCTCCCCGGTACTGCCCGCGCGCATGTCCGGCCCACACGTCCCGCCGGGCCAGCGCCCAGAGGTGGGCCGCCGCCTCGCCGCTCTCCGGGCGGTCCTCCGGGCGCTTGGCGAGCAGGGCCAGCAGCACCCGCGCCACGGCGTCCGGCACGGCGGGGTTGAGGTCGCGCGGATCGGGCACCTTCTCGTAGACATGCTGGAACAGCACGCTCTGGTCGCTGTCGCCCACGAAGGGCGGGCTGCCGCAGGCCACCCGGTACAGCACGGCGCCCAGCGCGTAGAGGTCGCTGCGCGGCCCGACGCCCACGCCGCGCGCCTGCTCGGGGGCCATGTAGGCGGGCGTCCCCAGCGTGACCCCGCTGCGGGTGAGATGCCGCGAATGCTCGCTGAGCGCCACCAGCCCGAAATCCATGATGCGCGGCATCCGCGCGTCGTCCAGCAGCACGTTGCCCGGCGTCAGGTCGCGGTGGACGATGCCCTGGGCATGGACATAGCCCAGCGCGCGGGAGGCGAAGGCCGCCGCCGTCAGGAAGTGGGCCAGCGGTCCCGGCGCGTCTTCCAGCGGGCCGAGGGCGGTCAACGGGCCGCCGGTCAGCAGCGGCATGGTGAAGAACACGCGCTCCGCGCCGCTGGCCTCCCGCGTCACGCCCAGGTCCAGCACCGGCACCACACCGGGATGGGTCAGGCGGGCCAGCGTCCGCACCTCGCGCAGAAAGCGGGCGCGGTCGCCTTCGGGGAGGTGGGCATGCAGCACCTTGACGGCCACCTCGCGGTCGAGGCGGGTGTCGTGGGCGCGGTAGACCCGGGCGCTGCCACCCTCACCGAGCAGGGCGCGCAACTCGTAGCGGTCACTGAGGGTCGCGCCGATCTCCATTGGGGGGAGTGTAGCGCCGGGGGGCAGAGCCGTAGTGGACATATACCATCTGAGGTATGTCCTCCCAACGTGTAGAGCTGGAGGTTCGCGGCTACCGGAATGAACCGCTGGAGCACCGCTACCGGCGGCAGGACACCGAACCAGCGGGACTGGGGCTGCTCCTGCCGGGCATGGGCTACGGCCTCGCGCACCCGGGGCTCCGTTATTCCGCCCTGCTGCTGGATGAGCTGGGCTTTGACACGTTCGGCCTGGAAACCCGCTACGCCAGCGAGGCCTTCAGAAATGTTTCCGAAGAGGAAGCGCAGGAATGGCTGAGAGCGGACTTCGCGGCTGCTTTGGCTGCGGCGAGAGGTGCGCGGAATTCCTCGCAACTCTGCGTGGTCGCCAAGTCCCTGGGAACCCTGGGCCTGCATCTCCTCTTGACGGAGGAGCCGTTGCCGCCCCAGGCACGCCTGATCTGGCTCACGCCGCTGCTCAGCCGCCCGGAGCTTCGGGAAAGCATCAGGCAGCGGGGGGCTCACTCCCTGGTCGTGATCGGCACGCAGGACCCTCACTATCAGACGGACTGGCTCAATGAACTCGCTGCGGCTGGAACGACGGTTCTTGTTCTGGAAGGGACTGACCACGTGTTCGAGAATGCAGGCGACGTGATGGCCTCTGTGGGCAACCTGGAAAAGATCGTCGGCTCGATGAAAGCGTTTCTTCAGGGGTGACCTGAGCTTTAAGCGGCTTTTCGGGGGACGATGCGGGACGCGGGAGGCCGCGCGCGGGTCAGAGCCTCGGCTCATGTTCGCCGCGTGCAACTCATGCCCGCCCGTGTTCTGCTGTCTCCATGCCTCAATTCGGACTGCGGGCCGCGCTGGTCGCGGCTCTGCTGTGTTCCTCGGCGCTGGGTTCTGCCGCCCCGGCGACCGTCGAGAGCGACCTGGCGACCGTTCTAAAGTTCGGTCCCCGCGTGACTGGCAGCGCGGCGGGCGAGCAGGCCCGCACCTACTTCGAGGAGCAGTTCCGCGCCCTGGGGTACGACACCCGGCGGGAAGACTTCACCTACGCCCGCTTCGACGACCTCGGCTCGGACGTGCGGGTGGGGGACCGGCCTCTTTCCGGTCTGGCCCTCCAGGGCACGGCGGGGGCGAGGTAAGTGCGCCGGTGATCCTCGTTCCCGGCGTCGGCACGGCCGAGGACTTCCAGAAGGTGGACGCGCGGGGCAAGGTGGCCGTGGTGAACCGCGGTCAGATTCCCTTCGGCCAGAAGGCCAGGAATGCCCTGACGGCGGGCGCGGCAGGTCTGATCGTGGTGAACAATGAGGCGGGGGACCTGCACGGCACCCTGGGGGAGCGGACGGTCCTGCCGGTGCTGGCGGTCACGCCTGCGGTGGGCGCGGCCCTGCGGGAAGGCCAGCCCGTCACCCTGCGGGTGCGCGTGCACGAGGGTGAGGTGCGCGGCGTGAACGTGGTGGCCTTCAAGTCGGGCGTGACGCAACCCGACTGGCTGTTCGGCGGACACCTGGATTCTGTCACGGGGGCGCCGGGCGCGAACGACAACCTCTCGGGGAGCGTGGCCGTGCTGGAACTGGCCCGCCGGGCGGTGAACACCCCCATCGCCGCCCGCAGTTCCTTCGTGCTGTTCGACGGGGAGGAGGACGGGCTGCGCGGCTCGCGGGTGTTCGTGAAGGACCACCCCGGCGTGGTGCAGCACCTGAAGGCCATGTTCAACTTCGACATGGTGGGCGTGAACGTCATGCCCCTGGCGGTGGGCGGGGACAGCGAGTTGGTGAAAGCCGCGAGGCAGGCGGTACCGACGCTGGGGACCTTCCGGGCAGGCGGAGACAGTGACCATGCCCCGTTCTCCCAGGCAGGGGTGCCGGTCCTGTTCTTCCACCGGGGACTGGACGAGCACTATCACCAGCCGGGAGACACGCTCGCGGACCCGGCGCTCATCCGGGGGGCGGTGGACACGGCCCTGAAAGCGGTGGACGCGGTGCTGAGTGTGGCCTCCGCCGGGAAGTGACGGCAGGCGTTCGTTGCGCTCAGCCTGTAGGCTCCAGGCATGCCTTCCTCCCACCCCTTCGATGCCGTGATCGTGGGTGCTGGCCCCAATGGCCTGGCCGCTGCCGTCACGCTGGCGCGGGCCGGGCTGAAGGTGCGGGTGCTGGAGCGTCACGCGCGGGTGGGCGGGGGACTGAGCAGCGCCGGGCTGACCCTCCCCGGCTTCGTGCATGACGTGGGGAGCGCGATTCATCCGCTGGGGTTCGCCTCGCCCGCCTTCCGCGCGTGGCCGCTGCACGCTTTCGGGCTGACGTGGGTGCAGCCGGACGCCCCCTTCGGTCACGTGCTGGAGGATGGGACGGGCGTGGTCGTGGAGCGCGATCTGAGGACAGCGGCGCAGAACTTCGGGGAGGACGCTGAGGCGTGGCTGGCCCTCTTCGGGCTGCTGGTGGACGACTGGCGCGGCCTGCTGGACGACGTGCTGAAGCCTCTGCCCCGGCTGCCCCGGCATCCGCTGACGCTGGCCCGCTTCGGGGTGCGGGGGGTCCCTCCGGCCACGTGGACGGCCCGGCTTCTGAAAACGCCGGAAGCGCGGGCGGTGTGGGCGGGCCTGGCGGCGCACTCGAATCTGCCGCTCGGCACGCCCAGCTCAGGCGCGGCGGCGCTGCTGCTGGGCACGCTGGCGCACGCCGCCCAGTGGCCCTTTCCACGCGGCGGCGCGCAGGCCCTCGCGGACGCGCTGGCCGCCCACCTCTGCTTTCTGGGCGGCGAGATCGAGACGGGGGTGGAGGTGCGCTCAATGCGTGACCTGCCCCCGGCCCGCGCCGTCCTGGTGGATTCCAGCCCGGGCGTGCTGCTGGCTCTCCTGGGGGACCGGGCCACTCCCTCTTACCGCGCCTGGCTGCGCCGTTACCGCTACGGCCCCGGCCTGCTGAAACTCGATTACGCGCTGAGCGGCCCGGTCCCCTGGCGCGATCCCTCCTTACGGCGTGCGGGCACGCTGCATCTGGGGGGCTCGCTGGAGAACATCACCCACGCGGAGGCGAGCGTGGCGCGGGGGGTGGCCCCGGAGCGGCCCTACGTCCTGGCGGCGCAGCCCACCCTCTTCGACCCGTCCCGCTCGCCTGCCGGACAGCACATCCTCTGGGCCTACGCGCATACACCGCCGGGTACGCCGGACACGTACGCGGAGGTCATCCAGGCGCAGATCGAGCGGGCCGCGCCCGGCTTCCGCGACCTCGTTCTGGCGCGGCACCTCACGAATTCCCGGCAACTCCAGGCCTTCAGCCCCGTATTCCAGGGCGGCGACGTGAACGGCGGGCGGGGCGACCTGTGGGGCCTGCTCGCCCGCCCTGTCCCCTCCCCCACGCCGTACCGGACGCCCGTGTCCGGCGTGTACCTGTGCAGCAGCGCCACGCCCCCCGGTGGCGGCATTCACGGGATGAGCGGGTACTGGGCGGCGCGGGCGGCACTGCGGGACGTGTTCGGGAAGCGGTGAGTGGTGAGTGGGCAGGAGCCAGCGGGAAAAGATGGCAGCCCATCCACTCACCACTGACGACTTACCACTCACTGCCCCTCAGTCCCCCACGAACACCTCACGCACGTAGACGCCGGGGGCCGGGGCGACTGGCAGGCCCGTTTCGGCCCGTTCGCGCAGGCGGCCCAGCACCAGGGCGACGGTCGGTCCCTCGCCGTACATCTTGCTCGCCTCACCCGTCAGCAGGATTTCGAGGCCGTGCTCACCGTCTCCCCGGGTCACGCGGAAGACCTGCCCGCCGGGTTCAGACCGCGTGGTGACTCGTGTGCCGGGGGGAAAGCCTTCCCGTTCGATCTGCGCCTGAAGCTCTGTCAGGTCCATGGGGCCATTGTGCCCGCTTCAGGCCGCCCCGGCCCCCACCGCTTCCCGGAGCTGGCCGGGCGTGACGGGTTCTTGCAGCAGGCGCGCGAAGTTGCCAGGGGCCTGCCCCACCCAGCCTTCCACCATCTCGCCGCCCACGCTGTAGGTGAAGATGTAGGCGCGGAAGTTGGGCTGCGAGATGAAGCGCAGGCTCTGGCGGGCACGCTCCTCGCTCGCCACGTTGTACCGCTTCAGGAAGGCCAGCACCTCGGCCTCGGGGGCGCCGTCCCCGTGCAGCATCAGGGCCGCCGTGCCGCTGACGTTCTTCAACCCCTCGCGGGCGCGGCTGGCCCCCAGGTAGGCAGCCACGTCGTCGGGGTCCAGTCCGGCCACCTCCGACAGCTCACCCGTCAGCCACGCTTCCAGCTCCTCACGGTCCAGCAGGGCGGCGCGAGCGTTCACGGCGATGCCCTCGCTGACCACGCATTCGGGGGCGTTGATCAGCTGGATGCCGTGTTCCAGCCAGCCGCGCTCCCGCACCAGCCGCGCTTCCTTCGTCGCGTGTTCAGTGTGGTGGCCAGGATAGCCCTCGTGGGCCAGCAGGTCGGGGAGGGCGGGCAGCAGGACGGGAAGGTCGGTGTTGAGGTCGATGCGGCTCTGGAGGTTCCCCAGCGGCCAGTTGTACCCGCTCCAGGGCTTGTCCTGCACCAGGCCGATGCTGAAGTTCTCCCCTTCCGGCAGGCCGAAGCGTTCGTGCGTCCGCTCGCGCAGCACGGCGAGAATGGGTTCCGCCACGCGCAGAATGTCGTTTTTGGGGACAACGACGCGCGCCCGCAACGCCTCCTCGCGCCCCTCCAGGGCACCGGAGCCGGGCAGCGCCGCGTCCAGTGCCTTCAGCGCCGCTTCCAGTTCCACCGTGTCCGCCCGCACGGGTTCGATGTCGTACAGGCCGCGCACTTCCTCGGCGTAGGGCAGCGTCTCGCCCGAAAGGAGCCGCGTCATGGTGTGCATCGCCCGCGCCTGCACGGTCAGGAAGGCCCGCCGCGCGCCGTCCTCCACCCCCGCCACCTCGTCCAGCAGCGCCTCGGCCTCGGCGCGGAGTTCAACGGGGTCGCGGCGCGTCCGGTCGGCCCATTCCTGCGGGCCGCCGTAGCCGTCGATAAAGCCTTCCGAGTGCGCGTCGATGGCGTGGGCGAGGCGGATGTAACGCTCTGCGATGTCCATAGGGGGCAGGATAGCCGCCCGGGAAAGGAAGCTACACCCGCCCGCGCACCACGATGTTTTTCACCTCCACCCACTCGTCGGGGGTGAGCTGCCCCTCCAGCACGCGCACGCCGAGGTAGAGGGTCTTGTTCCGCGCGGCGCGGTCCAGTTCCTCGCCCTGGAGGTGGAAGGCAGTGGAGACGTTCGGCTGGAGGACGGCTTCCGCCAGCACCACCCCACCGCCCGGCCCGTCGCACAGCAGCGCTGGCCTGACGCCCTCACGGCCACTCGGGACGAGGGGGCAGTCGGGGCGGCGGGAAGACACGAACACTTGCAGGCGCAGGCGCGGCGACACTCCCCGGTAAATAGCGTCCCCGTCAATCGTCATGCCCCGGTACGGCAAGCCGGGCATGGTCCGGGCGCCGAACTGATTCTCGGCCATGTAGGCGACCATCCCGGGCGTGAGTTCGCCGGGGGCGAGGGTACTGACGAAGTAAATGTCCGCTGGCCGACTCTCCGGAAGGGAAACAAGGCCGCAGCCGGAAAGCAGAAAGGCGAGGGCCGCCGCCGCACCGACGCGCTTGAGGGGCATAGGGCACTGTACCCGGCCCTCCCGGAAAGGGCACGCAGATTTGACGACGGAAGCTCGCTATCCTCCCCCCGTGACCCTCTTCGACCCGCCCGCCCCCCTCCCCGAACGCCTGCGCCCGCGCACGCTGGCAGAAGTGGTGGGGCAAGGGCACCTGCTGGGACCGGGCAAACCGCTCACACGCCTGCTGCAAAGCGGACGCCTCGGCTCGCTGATCTTCTGGGGACCGCCGGGCGTGGGCAAGACGACGCTGGCGCGGCTGATCGCCTCCGAGGTGGGCGCGCATTTCATCCCGCTCTCGGCGGTGTCGGCGGGGGTCAAAGACGTGCGCGAGGCGGTGACCGAGGCCGAGCGGCTGCGGGCTAGAGGCCAGCGCACCATCCTCTTTCTCGACGAAATTCACCGCTTCAACAAGGCGCAGCAGGACGCCCTGCTGCCGCACGTCGAATCCGGCCTGCTGACCCTGATCGGCGCGACCACCGAGAACCCCAGCTTCGAGGTCAATCCGGCGCTGCGCTCACGGGCGCGGACGCTGGTGCTGGAGGCACTGACCCAGGAGGAGGTGCGCGGCCTGCTGGAACGGGCACTCGCGGACCCCCGCGGGCTGCCGGGTGTCACGGCCTCCGAGGGGGCGCTGGACCTGCTCGCGCGGCTGGCCGAGGGCGACGCGCGGCGGGCGCTGGGCACGCTGGAGGTGGCGGCCACCCTCGCCAACCCGGTCACCCCCGAAGCGGTGACGGAGGCGTTCGGGCGGCACCTCCCGGCGATGGACAAGAACGGCGAGGACTTCTACAACCTGATTTCCGCCCTGCACAAGAGTGTGCGCGGCAGTCATGTGGACGGCGCGCTCTACTGGCTGGCCCGGATGCTAGAAGGCGGCGCCGACCCCCTCTACGTCGCCCGGCGGATCGTGAGGATGGCGTCGGAAGACATCGGCCTGGCCGACCCGCAGGCCCTCCGGCTGTGTATCGCCGCGCGGGATGCAATGGAGTTTCTGGGCAGCCCGGAAGGCGAACTGGCGCTCGCGCAGGCGGTGGTGTATCTCGCCCTGGCGCCCAAGAGCAACAGCGTCTACGTCGCGTGGAAAAAAGCCCGCAGCGCCGTGCAGGAAGGCGAGATGCTGCCCGTACCGGTTCACCTCCGCAACGCGCCCACCTCGCTGATGCGCGCGCAGGGGTACGGCCAGGGGTACGCCTACTATTTCGACGACCCGGAAGGCAGCTTCCAGCAGAACTACCTCCCGGACGGCGTGAGGCTCGACCTCTACGCACCGACCGGCGAGGGCTGGGAAGCTCGGGTGGCCGAGCGGTGGCGAAAGCTGCGGGAGGCGCATGGGGAAGGGACGGACGAGTAAAGAACGCCACCTCCAGCGGGGGAAGTGGCATTCGGGGGGCGCGGGTGACGTCGAAACCGTGGTCGTGAGGTGTGACGTGTGCGAGGTGAAGAGTGAACCGTGCTGGGCGTGACGTGTGAAACGGGAGTCGAACCCGGACGCAGCCCCGCGTCGCCATACGGTTGCAGCTTGACCCTGCTGCGGGGTTGGCTTCCGCCCGCCGCCCGCGCCCCCGCCTTCACTCTGAGCTATTCGGGCAGGTCGGTCAACCAGTTGGTCTGCTGGATACGGGTGTCCAGTTCGCGGCGCTCCTGGGCCAGGGCGTCCACCTGCTTCTGGAGGTCGCGGGCGGGGACCACGGCCACCAGCTTGACCTCGCTGTTGCTGTAGCGGGTCTGTTTCAGGGTGGCGGCCTCGGCCATGCCGCGCAGCACGCGCAGGCGCAGGTCGAGCATGTCGCGGCGCGTCAGAGCTTCGGTCAGCGTGAGGCCGCCGCCTTCCAGCGTGGTCGTCAGGTTGGCGCGGTGGATGCGGGGCAAGAGGCTTTCCAGCGCCGCCGCGACGGTCAGGAACTCATTTAGCAGGAGGAGAGGGTCCTCAGCGGGGAGGTCGCCTTCCTGCACCTGCATGTTCGCCAGAATGCGCGCTTCCAGTTGCGCGGCCCGCTTTTGCAGGTCGGCGCGGTCGATCAGGGCCTCCGCGAGTTTCATGGGGGCAGATTAGGGCATCACCGCGTTCAACTCGTCCCTGAGCCGCCGCGCCGCCTCCCGGCTCGCCCCCACGTCCAGCCCGTCCGCGTACTGCACGGCGCGGCTGGCGCTGGCGAGGGCACCCGTCCCGCCTGGGTGGAAGGCTGGCGCCAGCTCGGCCGCCGTCCCCCCCTGCGCGCCCAGCCCCGGCAGCAGCAGCAGCGCCCGCGGCATCAGCGCACGGAAGGTGGCGAGGTCCTGCGGGTGGGTCGCCCCCACCACCGCGCCGACGCTGGCGTATTCGCCCTGCTCCTGCGCGTCCAGGCGGGCCACTTCGACGGCCACGCGCTCGCTGATGCCCTGCCCCTGAAGGTCCGCCTGGTCGGGATTGCTGGTCTTGACCAGGACGAAGAGGCCGCCGCCGTTCGCACGGGCCGCTTCCACGAAGGGCGTGAGGGTCTGGAAGCCCAGGAAGGGGTTCACCGTCAGCGCGTCTCCCGCGTGCGGCCCGGTCAGCCAGCCCTGCGCGTAGGCGGCAGCAGTCGAGCCGATATCGCCGCGCTTGCCGTCGAGAATCACCGGCAGCCCCAGGGTCCGCGCGGCGGCGCAGACTTCCTCCAGCAGCGTGAACCCCGGCAGGCCCAGCGCCTCGAAGAAGGCCAGTTGCGGTTTGACGCAGGCGGCGTAGGGCGCGGCGGCTTCCAGCACGTCCAGCGTGTGCGCGCGGAGGTGCGCCGCGTCCCGGTAGGCGCTCGCGCGGGGGTCGAGGCCCACGCACAGCCGGGTCTGGAGGCGGCGGGTACGGTCGGTGACGGCGGCGACGAAGGTCATCCGGGCGAGGCTAACACGCGCCGCGCGGCCCGCACGAGATCGGCGTTGCCCCCGGCGAGCGTACCGTCCGGGAGGGTCAAGGTGTCCTCCAACCCGATGCGGGTCTGGACCCCCCGGCGGGCCGCCTCGTGCAGCAGGGGCCAGGCACTCCGGCCCGCGCCGTGCAGCAGGCGGGGTGTGGGGACTCCGGCGCGGTCGAGCAGGGCGAGGATGGCCTCCACTTCCGACCGCGTGCCCTCGCGGTCGGGCAGTTCGATCAGCACCCGCAGCGCCCGGTCCCGTCCCGGCCAGGAGAGAAAGGCCTGCGCCGCCTCCACGTTCCAGAGGCCCGGCTCCACGCCCATGCCCAGCGCGAGCAACGTCTCGGCCAGGGGTACGGCGTGCGGTTCATGCCAGTTGACCGACACGAAATCGGGGCGCACGTCCCAGGCCCGGGCAGCTGCCAGTTGCCCCTCGACCTCCGGAAGAATCCAGAAACCGCTGGAGATGCCCACCGGAATGCCGGGACAGGCGGCGCGCACGGAGATCAGGGCCGCCGCGACCACCTCCGCCTCCAGCGACTCCCGGCCTGCGGGGTCACGGGGATGCAGGTGCAGAGCCTCCGCACCGGCCACCACGCTGGCCCGCGCTTCCCGTGCCAGTTCCGCCGGGGTCACGGGCAACGCCGGATGACTTCCGGGCGGACGGTTGCCGTTCAGGCAGCACTTCAGACGCATGGGTCAGCTTACCCGCCCGGCCCACCACCCCGGCTGCTACGCTCGGCCCATGACCTTTTCCATCGTGGGCCGCGATCCTCTCACCGGTGACCTGGGTGTGGCGGTGGCGAGCAAGTTTCTGGCGGTGGGCGCGCTGGTCCCGTTCGCGTGGGCGGGCGTGGGCGCCGTCGCCACCCAGAGCTACGTGAATCCCAACTACGGGCCGGACGGGTTGGGCCTGCTCGCCTCGGGCCTGGGGCCGGAGGAAGTGGCCGGGCAGTTTCAGGCCGAGGACCCCGCTATCCGGCAGCGGCAGTTCGGGATCGTGGGCGCGGACGGGCGCAGCGTCACCTTCACGGGAGAGGGCTGTCATGCCTGGGCGGGCGGCGAGGCGCGGGAGAACATGGCCGTACAGGGCAACATCCTGACGGGGCCGGAGGTGGTGTCAGCGATGCTCGCGGCGTGGGAGGCGGGTGCGGGGCAGCCTCTCCCCCATCGGCTGCTGACCGCGCTGCAAGCCGGGGACGCGGCGGGCGGCGACAAACGCGGACGACAGTCGGCGGCCCTGCTGTGCGTGGGGCCGGGACGCGGGTACGGCGGGCTGACCGACGACTGGGTGAACTTGCGCGCCGACGACCACCCTGACCCCTGCGCGGAACTGGAGCGGCTGCTGGGCCTCCACGACCTGCTGTTCGGGCGGCCCACAACCACCCGTGAACTGACGGGAGAAGAACTGGAATGGCTGCGCGCCCTGCTGATCTATGAGGACTACGCCACTTCCCTCCCCGCTGGTCCCTGGGACGCCGAAACGGAGGCGGCAGCCTGGGCCCTGTACGGCACCGAGAATCTGGAGGAACGCTGGGTACCGGGCGGGCGCTTCGACCCGGTGGCGCTGGACTATCTGCGGGAAAGGTTCGGGGAAAGCCTTCAAGACGGCGCGGCTGACCGCTGATGGCTGATTGCTGATAGCTTCTTCCCATGCGGCTCTCGGCCACCGATGTCTATGCCTTCCAGGCGCTGGGCTTCCTGGGCACGCAGGAGCTGACGCGCTGGGTGTCCAGCGAGGAGATCAGCGAGGCGACCGGCGTCCACCGCCCCTACCTGGTGCGGATTCTGGCCGCCTTGACCGCCAAGGGCATCGTCAAGAGCAAAAAGGGCATCGGCGGCGGATACGCCCTCAGCCGCAAGCCCCGGCTGATCTCGCTGTGCGAGGTGGTGCGCGCCATCGATGGCCCCGTCGCGCCCCTCTCCTGCATCAGCCTCAACTGGCATGAGCCGTGTGTCGAGGAGGACCGCTGCCACGCCCGCGCCACGGTCTACACCCGGATGCGCGACGCGATGCTGGGCGTGTTGCAGGAATTCAGCGTCGAAGACCTGGTGATCGACGCGCGCCAGGGTGTGAGCTACGGGCATTGCCTGGGGCATCTGCTGAAGCCGAATGCGTGAGAGGACAGGTCTGCAGAGGGCACAGACCAGGGCTGAGGATAGGAATAGCTACTGTTTCCTCTTGAGGTGTCTCTGCCATCTATCCTACCGGTATGGCCTCAGATGACCTGCCCAGCATCAAGAGCACAGCTCAGCATGAAGTACCCGACTTCCAACTCTCGCCCCTGGACGGCATTGTGAGCCTACGCGTGAGTCAGATCATGGAGGGGCAACTCCCTGGCCTCACGCTGAGCGAGGCGGACCTGAACCTGTACGCCCCTGTGCAGGACATGGTGGACCGGGCCTACCGCGCAGGCCTGCGTGACGGCCTAGTGAGGCTGGGGGAACTGGTCGAGTAAGCACTCCGTTTAGGGCTTGACTGAGGGCAGCTCAAGGATGTTTGGGAGAGCAGTTTACGGGTTTTGGATGCGAAGAGATGCGGTATTGCTGGTCGGGGGTCATCCCTGGCACAGAATTCGTCCTCAAGCAGCCGGGGCCTCAGGCCCGCATTCTTGCCCGGTTCACCAGACGCGCGGCCGAGGGGCGCGGGTGGTGGCATGACCTCACCCCTCCTCCATCCACCCGTCGAGACAACCCGGCTTAGTTGACTTGTTTTATCAGCCATAAAAGCTTACCTTTTTTGTCAATGAATCTGTGGCCCGCGCTCCTTCCCCCGCGAATGCCCCGGCTGGCTGCGGCCCGGCGATGTTGCTGACCCTGGCCGCCCCGTCACCTCTCCTCCACTCTCACCGCCACGGAGCATCCCTATGAGCGACATCGAAGCCCTGAAAAAAGAGATTCCGCCGTTCCAGATTTTCGACCTGATCCCGCAGTACGCGGCGCAGGGATTCATCAACCCCGAACACACCGACCTGCTGAAGTGGGCGGGCATCTATCCCCAGCGCCCGCAGGAAGACGGCTACCTGATGATGCGCGTGAAGGTGCCCACCGCCGAGTTCAACTCGGACACGCTGCGCGTGGTGGCGAGCATCTCGGAAGACTACGGGCGCGGCTTTCTGGACGTGACGGACCGCCAGGCCTTCCAGTTCCACTGGCTGACCATCGACAAGGTGCCGGAAATCTTCAGGCGCCTGGAACCCGTCGGCCTGCTGCACACCAAGGGCGCCTGCGGTGACACCGTGCGCGCCGTGATCGCCTCGCCGCTGGCCGGACTGGACGCCCGCGAGGTGATCGACGTGCGCCCCATCGCTGCCGCGATGGAAGGGACGCTGAGCGGCAACCCCGACTTTCAGGACCTGCCGCGCAAGTTCAAGATCAGCCTGACCGGAACGCCCGAACTGGAAGGCATCCACCTCGTCAACGACATCGGCTTCCTGGCGCACCGGGTGGGCGACGAGGTCGGCTTCGACGTGTGGGTGGGCGGCGGCCTGGGGGCGGTGGCGCACCTCGCCAAACGGCTGGGCGTGTTCGTCCGCCCGGAGGAAGTGGTGGAGGTGGGCCGCGCCATCGCCGCCGCCTACCGCGACCACGGCTACCGCGTGAGCCGCAAGAAGAGCCGCCTGAAGTTCCTGATCAAGGACATCGGCCCGGAGAGGTTCCGCGAGATCGTGGAAACCGAGTACCTGGGCCGCCCGCTGCGCGACGGTCCCCCCGCCCCGGTGGCCCGCTTCGGCGGCAACGACGTGCTGGGCGTGAACCCGCAGAAGGACGGTCTGAACTACGTGGTCGTGGCGACGACGGTAGGCCGTATCGACCCCTACAAGGCGCGCAGGCTGGCCGCCCTGGCCGACCGCTACGGCCAGGGCGTGCTGCGCACCACCGCCTTCCAGAACATGATGATCCCGCACGTGAAGTCCGAAGACGTGGCCGCGCTGACAGCGGAGCTGGAAGCCATCGACCTCGCCCCGAAGACCACGCTGCGCGGCACCACCATCGCCTGCACCGGCACCCAGTTCTGCCGCCTGGCCCTGACCGAGACGAAGGCGCGCACCGCCAACCTCGTCGAGCATATCGAGGCGAAGTTCGCTGACCTGGACGTGCCCTTCACCATCAACCTGACCGGCTGCTCGAACGCCTGCACGCGCTACCAGGTGGCCGACCTGGGCTTCATGGGCAGTCTGCGCGGCGGTGAGGAGGAGGTCTATCAGGTCCACCTCGCCGGGAGCATCGGGGAAGCCCAGCGGACGGGCGACAAGCTGAAGGGCTTCGTGCCCGCCGTGCGCCTGAACGAGTACGTGGAGGCGGTCCTGGGCGACTTCCGCAGCGGCAAGCTGCCCGGCGAGAGCTTCGTGGAGTACGCCGACCGGGTGGGCCACGAGCGGTTCACGCCCGACACCGTCCTGAAGCCGGAACGGGAGGTCGTGCCCGCATGACCGCGACCCTGAACCGTCCTGAAGTCGGGACTGGCCGCGTGGTGTGGTTCACCGGGCTGTCGGGCGCGGGCAAAAGTACGCTGGCGAGCGTCCTGTATGACGAATTGACGGCGCGTGGCGTCGCGGTGGAGTTGCTCGACGGAGACGCGGTGCGCGAGAACCTCAGCAAGGGGCTGGGGTTTTCCAAGCAGGACCGCGACACCAACGTCCGGCGCATTGCCTTCGTGGCGGGCCTGCTCGCCAGACACGGCGTGACCGTCCTCGTGAGCGCGATCAGCCCCTACGCTGAGACGCGCCGCGAGGTGCTGTCCACCCTGCCCAATCCAACCGAAGTTTTTGTAGACGCCCCGCTGGAAGTCGTCACCGAGCGCGACGTAAAGGGCCTGTACCTGAAGGCGCTGGCGGGCGAGATTCCGCACTTCACGGGCGTCTCCGACCCCTACGAGGCCCCCGAGAACCCGGACCTGCACCTGCGCACCGACCGGATCAGCGTGGAGGAGGGCTTGCGGCAATTGCTCACCCATCTGGGGTACGGCGCATGACGGCGCTGGAAGACCGCTCACAGGCCAGCCGCCTGACACAACCCGGCCTGCCCACCTTCACGCCCGACACTGACCCGCTCGACGTGATCCGCTGCGCGCTCGCCGCGCACCCCGACCTGTTGATGCCGAGTGCGTTCAATCTGAACGGCGTGGTGCTGCTCGATCTCGCGGCGCGGGCAGGCTACCGGGGCGAGGTGGTGTTCGTGGACACCGGCTTCCACTTTCCCGAGACGCTCGCCACCCGGGACTGCCTCGCGGCACGTTACCCTGAGATGACCTTCGTGACGCTCAACGCGGGGGCGCACCCCGAAGACGGGCAGACGCCGCCCGACCTGTACGCCAGCGATCCCGACGCCTGCTGCGCGGTTCGCAAGGTGGCGCCCCTCCAGGCCTACCTGCGCGAAAAGGCCCCCTCCGCCCTGCTGAACGCCCGCAGCCGCGACCAGGCCACCACCCGCGCCGACATTCCCTTTGTGGAGGCTGGCGGCGCCCGCGTCAAGATCAATCCCCTGGCCCACTGGACCCGTGAGCGGCTGGAAGCCTACGCCCGCGAACACGACCTGCCCGTCAACCCGCTGTACTGGGACGGCTTCCTGAGCATCGGCTGCTGGACCTGCACCCGCGCCGTCCGCCCCGGTGAGGACGCCCGCGCGGGCCGCTGGGCCGGGAAGGGCAAGACGGAATGCGGGCTGTGGGCGGGGGGGAATGCCCTGTAGGGCGCTGAGAGCAAAGGGCGGAGGGCCTGACCTGCTCCAGCAAAAGCAATCGCTCCCGGTGCCCTCTGCTCTCTGCGCTCTGCCCTCCGCTTCCCCCAAAAGTTGACCAACTTCATCCACTGTTTCTTCTTGACGAGGTTCCCCCATGACGACTCTCCCCTCCTCCTCCCCCATCCTCCTGCCCACGCCCCTGGGAGGCACCCTCGTGAACCGTGTGCAGCGCCCCGGACACGACTTCGACCCGGCTGAACTGCAAGGGCTGCCGCGGCTGGAACTCTCGGACCGCTCCTCCGCCGACCTGGAAATGCTGGCGACGGGTGCGTACTCGCCGCTGACCGGCTTTCTGGGCGAGGCCGACTACCTGAGCGTGATCGAGCACCTGCGGCTGGCGGATGGCACGCCCTGGAGCATTCCGATCACGCTGCCCGTGAACCGGGAAGAGGCCGGACAGTACACGGGCCGAGTGGTGCTGACGCGCGGCGGCGAACCCGTGGGCACGCTGGACGTGCAGGAACGTTACGACGCACGCAAGAGCCTGGAGGCGCGCGAGGTGTACCGCACCGAGGATGCCGCGCACCCCGGCGTGGCCGCCCTCTACGCCCAGGGGGACGTGAACCTGGCCGGGCCGGTGACGCTGTTCGAGGTGCCGCGCGGCACCTTCCCCCGCCACCACCGCACCCCCGCCGAGGTCCGTGAAGTGATCGAGGCGCGCGGCTGGCGCACCACCGTCGCCTTCCAGACGCGCAATCCGATTCACCGGGCGCACGAGTACCTGCACAAGGTCACGCTGGAACTGGTGGACGGCCTGCTGCTGCACCCGCTGGTGGGGCAGACCAAGGGCGACGACGTGCCCGCCGCGACGCGCGTGAAGGCGTATGAGGTGCTGCTGGACCGCTACTACCCGCAGGCCCGCACGCTGCTGAGCGTGTACCCGGCGGCCATGCGCTACGCCGGGCCGCGCGAGGCGATCCTGCACGCCCTGTCGCGGCGCAACTACGGCGTGACGCACTTCATCGTGGGGCGCGACCACGCGGGCGTGGGCAACTACTACGGCACCTACGACGCGCAGGAAATCTTCGGGAACTTCACCGAGGAAGAACTGGGCCTCAAGATTCTGAAGTTCGAACACACCTTCTACTGCCAGACCTGCGGCCAGCTCGTCAGCCCGCGCACCTGCCCGCACGGCAGCGAGCATCACCTGGTGCTGAGCGGCACGAAAGTCCGCGAGAAGCTGCGCGCCGGGGAGCGCCTGCCCACCGAATTCACCCGCCCCGAGGTGGCCGAAGTGCTCCGCGAAGCGTACGCCGCGCAGGGTTAATTCCATTCCCATCCGGGCCATGCACGGCCCTCACTGGAACCGTGTTCACTGTTTTCAATCCAATGGAGGGACGAATGACCCGAACCCTGAGCCTGCTGACCGCCACCCTGCTCGCCACCGCCGCCCACGCGCAGACCGCCACGAGCGTTCGCCTCGGCTACTTCCCCAACCTCACGCACGCGCCCGCGCTGATCGGGCTGGAGCGGGGCACCTTCCAGAAGGCTCTGGGGAACGTGAAGCTGGATGCTCGGAGCTTCGTCTCCGGCACCACGTTGATGGAAGCTTTCGCCGCCGGGCAGCTCGATATCGCCTACGTCGGTCCCGGCCCGGCCATCAACGCGGCCACGCGCGGGATGCCCCTTCAGTTCATCGCGGGCGCGAGCGAGGCGGGCGCGGTGCTGGTGGCGCGCAGGGACAGCGGCATCAAGACGTACAAGGACCTGGCCGGAAAACGGGTGGCCGTCCCCAGCCTGGGCAACACGCAGGACATCAGTCTGCGCCACATCCTCAAGGAGCAGGGCCTCAAGGCGCAGACGGACGGCGGCAACGTGAACGTGACGCCGGTCCCGCCCGCCGACGTGCTGGCCGCCTTCGCCGCGAACCGGGTGGACGCCGCGCTGGTACCTGAACCCTGGGGCGCGGCGCTGGAGGCGCAGGGGCACGGGCTGGTCGGCAACGAGAAGACCGTGTGGCGCGGGGGGCAGTACCCCAGCACCATCCTGATCGTGAACACGAAGTTCGCGCAGGCGAACCCGGCGCTGGTGACGGCCTTCCTGAAGGCACACGCGGACGCGGTGGCGTTCCTCAACCAGAAACCCGCCGCCGCGCAGGCTGCCGTCAACAACCAGTTGGAGAAGCTAACCGGGCAGAAACTCGACCCCCGCGTGCTGCAACGGGCCTTCACCCGCACGCGCTTCACGACCAACCTCGACCTCGGCGCGCTGAACGAATATGCGGCGCTGAACGTGGAAGCCGGATACGCGCGCAGCGTGCCGGACCTCAAGGCCTTTGTGAAGAAGTGAAGCCATGACCATTACCTCTCCCCTGGACACCGCCCCGACCACCCGCCGCCCCTCGCGCTGGCGACGGCTGCTGTGGCAACTCGGCGGCCTCGCGCTGCTGCTGGCCCTCTGGTGGCTGATCACCGACGGCCTGCACCTCTACCCGCCCTACGTCTTCCCCAGCCCCAAGGCGGTCTGGACGGAAATCAGCTACGGGCTGTGGGGCAGCGGGCCGCAGGACGGCAAGCTGCTGGCCGCGATTGGCAACAGCCTGCGCCGGGTGCTGATCGGGTACGCCAGCGCCGTGCTGCTGGGCGGCGTGGTCGGCCTGCTGATGGGCGGGTGGCGGCCCCTGCGTGACACGGTGGGTGCGTACCTGACCGGGGTTCAGAGCGTGCCCTCCATCGCCTTCGTGCCCTTCGCCATCCTGTTTTTCGGGCTGAACGAGCGGGCAGTGCTGTTCGTGGTGATTCTGGAAGGCTTCATCCCGGTGGCGCTGGCGGTATCGGGGGCGCTGATGAACGTGCCCCCGGCGCTGCGGATCGCGGGGCGGACGCTGGGGGCGCATGGCCTCAGCCTCACCACGGGGGTGCTGCTGCCCGCCTCGGTGCCCAGCATCCTGACCGGCCTGCGGACCGCCTGGAGCTTTGCGTGGCGCGCGCTCGTCGGCGGCGAGTTGCTGGTCAGCGCGAGCGCCAGCCTGGGCGCACAACTGGAGGTGGGGCGCAACACCGCGAACATGGCGCTGGTGATCGCCACCATCCTGATCATCGGCATCATAGGTGGCCTGTTCGACGCGCTGCTGCGGGCGGTGGAAGGCCGCGTCCGCCGCGACTACGGCCTGGAGGTGGCACAATGACCGCCACGATGACCCGCCCCGCCACCACCGCCAGTGCTGCCCCCCAGGGCATCCGCCTGACGCTGGACGGCGTGACCTACCGCTACGGACGCGGCCACGCGGGGGTCGGCCCCCTCGACCTCGGGGTGAACGCGGGCGAGTTCCTGTGCATCGTCGGCCCCTCGGGGAGCGGCAAAAGCACGCTGCTCTCGCTGCTGGCGGGCTTCCTGCGCCCCCAGGCGGGCCAGATTCGCCTGGGCGACACGCCCGTGCGCGGCCCCGACCCGCGCCTGACGCTGGTGCAGCAGGAAGCGGCCCTCTTTCCCTGGCGCACCGTCGCCGGAAACGTCGCCTTCGGCCTGGAACGTCAGCGCCTCCCCCGCGCCGAGCGGGACGCCCGCGTGGAGGACACGCTGAGGCTGGTCGGCCTGAGTGGCTACGGTCCCCGCCGCGTCCACGAGCTGTCGGGCGGCCAGCGCCAGCGCATCAGCCTGGCCCGCGCGCTGGCGGTGCGGCCCCGCCTCCTCCTCCTCGACGAGCCGTTCAGCGCCCTGGATGACCGCACCCGCACGGCCCTCTCCGACGAGCTGCTGGGCATCTGGTGGTCCCAGAAGGTGACAGTGGTCTTCGTCACGCACAATCTGGACGAGGCCCTGGCGCTGGGGCAGCGCGTGGTGGCCCTGCGCGGCGGCCAGATCGTGCTGGACGGGGCGGCGCGCGAGCTGAACGTGGGGCGGCTGCGGGAGACGCTGGAGGGGTAGGCAGCTTTGAGCAAAAAGAGGGGGAGCTGAAGCGAAAAGCCTCAGCTCCCCCTCTTTTTGTCGGCCCAGAACGCGAGGTCCCCGCCATCCTGTTCCGCTCCGCTCAGTGCGCCGCCACCTCCTGCCCCCGCTGCGCCGCCGCGAGTGCCTCCCAGTTCACCCGGCGCCGCCGCCACTCGAAGATGCTGACCTTGGCGAGTTCGTCCGCGATCCTTGCCAGGAACACGCCCCAGACGCCCAGCGGAGTGTACAGCCCCAGGAAAATAGCGAGCGGCAGCCCCACCACGAACGCGCCGACCACGTCGCCGGTAATCACGCCCTTGCCGTCCCCGACGCTGGGGAGGGCGCCGCCGCCCAGGATCATGTTGCGGACCTTGACGACCTGCGCGGCGGCGTTGATCAGGATGCCGCCCACCGCGATGGCGCGCACATCCGCACCGACGGCGGGAAACAGCAGCGGCAGCAACAGGGCGCTGAGGGCGAACAGCAGGCCGAAGCCCAGCCCGGTGAGGAGTCCGGCGCGGCTCACCCGCCCCAGCCAGGCCTGCGCGCCGGAGCCGTCGCCCGCGCCCAGCGCCCGCCCCACCAGCACGGTGGCCGAACTCATCAGGCCGAAAGACCCCACGATGAAGATGCCCTCCAGCGTGCCGACGATCTGGCTGGCGGCGAGCGCCTGCGTGCCCACGCGCGCGAACACGGCGGCGTAGATGAAGCCCCCCAGGCTCCACACGAACTCGGTAAACCCGATCGGGGCCGAGAGGGTGAGGAGGGGCAGCGCCACGGCCCGGCGTGTCCCCGGCGCGGGCAGGGCGAAGGCGGCCAGGTGGCGCGGCCCATACACCAGCGCCGCGAGCAGCAGCGCCTTGAGCGTCTGCGCGATCACCAGCGCCCACGCCGCCCCCACCACCCCCAGCTCCGGCAGGGGGCCGACGCCGAAGACCAGGCCCAGGGCAGCGAGGCTTTCCACCGCAACCGTGATCATGGTGGCGACCATCGGTGTGCGGGCGTGGCCCAGGGACCGCAGCGCCCCGCTGAGAATCCAGCCCACCACGCCTGGCACCAGCGACAACATGCTGACTTGCAGGTACGGCAGGGCCGCCCGCGTCACGTCGGGCGCGCCGCCCGCCAGCCGCAGCAGGCTCCCGGCCCCCAGGATGATCGGCACCGTCGCCACCGCCGCCAGCAGCACACTCACCAGCAGGGCCACCGTCAGCGTCCCGTTCACGCCCGCCCGGTCCCCCGCCCCGGCCCGCCGCGCGACCAGGATGCTGGTTCCCGAACCCAGCGCCCCCAGCGTCACGAAAAACAGGAAGCTCACGCTCCCCGACAGGCCCACCGCCGCGACGGCCACCGCCCCCAGCGTGCCCACGACGACCTGATTCACGAAGGTCAGCACCAGTTGCAGCACCATCTCCAGGCTGACGGGCACGGCGATGGACGCGATCTCGCGCGTGGGCGAGCGGGCTTGAATCGATTCAGACCGGGGGACAGGGACAGCAGACATAACGTGTCAGGGTACACCTCCCGCCGGAGGGGAACGTCAGCCGAATGACGGAGGGCCAGACAGGCGGAAGGCCGGGGATCACCTTCCCCCAGCCTTCTGCCTTACTCCTTTACTCCGTCTGCTTGTCCTCCCGCACCTCCTGTGCCGGGACCGCGCGGGGATTGACACTCTCCAGCACGCGCTCGAAAGCGTCGACCACCTGATCGATCTGCTCCTTGCTGATGGTGATGGGTGGCAGGAAGCGCACGACCAGCGGCGTCGCGGCGAGGGTCAGCACGCCTTCCTCGTGTTCGAGGGCCGCGATGTAGGGGGCGCTCTTTTCCTTGAGTTCCACACCGATCATCAGACCCAGGCCGCGCACCTCGCGGATCTTGGGGGAGCGGATGGCGCGGAGTTTCTCCATGAAGTAGGCGCCTTTCTCACGGGCCTGCTCGGCCATGTTCTCGTTCTTC
Organism: Deinococcus metallilatus; assembly: GCF_004758605.1. Taxonomy (NCBI): domain Bacteria; kingdom Thermotogati; phylum Deinococcota; class Deinococci; order Deinococcales; family Deinococcaceae; genus Deinococcus; species Deinococcus metallilatus. The sequence continues at coordinate 1,060,625 of NZ_CP038512.1, read as the reverse complement.
ATGGCGCGGATGGCGGCGATCCCGGCGGCCATCGCCAGCGGGTTGCCGCCGAAGGTGGTGCCGTGGCCGCCCGCGGGCATCCGGTCCGCGACTTCCGAGGTCATCACAAAAGCGCCGACCGGCACACCGCCCGCCATCGCCTTCGCCAGCGTCATACCGTCGGGCACCACGCCGAAATGCTCGCTGGCGAACATCTTGCCGGTGCGGCAGAAGCCCGTCTGAATCTCGTCGAGGATCAGGAGGGCGCCCTTTTCGCGGGTGATCTCACGGGCGGCCTGGATGAACTCGGGAGACACGGGCCGCACGCCGCCCTCGCCCTGCACGGGTTCCAGAATGACGGCGGCAGTCTGGTCGGTGACCGCCGCGCGCAGTTCGTCAATGTTCCCGTAGGACACGAAGTCCACGTGCTTGTTGTCCACCGCCTCCCCGAACGGCTCGCGGTACTTGGGTTCCCAGGTGAAGGCGAGGGCCCCCAGCGAGCGGCCCGAGAAGCCGCGCTTCATACTCACGAAGCGGGAGCGGCCTGTCGCGGTGATGGCGAACTTCTTGGCCGCCTCCATCGCCTCGGTGCCGCTGTTGCACAGGAAGACGCGGTCCAGGTCGCCGGGCAGCACGCTCACCAGTTCGGCCAGGAACTCGGCGCGCTTGTCGTTGGGGAGGGTCTGGGGCATCACGATCAGGCGGGCGGCCTGTTCCTGAATGGCCTTCACCACGTCGGGGTGGCAGTGGCCGATGTTCGCCACGCCGTACCCGGCCACGCAGTCGATGTAGGCGCGGCCCTGCTCGTCCCAGACCGTCGCGCCCTGGCCGCGCACCATCACGACCTGGTGCTTGTTGTAGACGCCGGAGTCATAGCGCATCTCGGCGTCGAGCCACTTGCTGGTGTTGGTTGTGGTCATGCAAAACCTCCTCGGAATCCGGTCCCAGTGTAGGCGTTCAGGGCGGGAAAGGGGCAGGCGTGTCCAGCCCGTCCGTCAGGCAGGCGTGGGCTGGGGGCGGCGCGAGGGGGCATTCATCAGCAGCAGCCCGGCCAGCACCACGACCACACCGACGCCCGACACCACACTCGGCCTTTCCCCGGCCACCGCCGCCCAGAAGAGGCCCCAGACCGGCAGGACGTAGGTCACGGCCACCACCTGCGTGGCCGAGATGCGCGCGAGCAGCCCGTAATACAGCAGGTAGGCCAGACCGCTGCCGAATACCCCCAGCACCAGCACGGCGGCCCAGGCCGTCAGGCTGACCTGAGCGGGAGGCGCGCCCAGCAGGGCCAGCGGGAACAGCATCAGGGCAGACAGCCCGAGCTGCGAGGTCGCCAGCCCGATGGGGTTCAGGCCTCCCAGGGTACGCTTGGCGATGGCGGTCGCGGCGGCGTAGCTCAGGCTGGCCGCCGCGATCACCAGCACGCCGAACAGGGTCGCGTGGCCCCCGTGGACGCCGCCCAGCACCGTCAGGCCCACGCCGCCAAAGCCCAGCAGCACCCCCAGCAGCAGCCGCGTGCCCAGGTGGGCGTCGCGCAGGCCCAGGCCGATCAGCAGGCTGAACAGCGGCGTGGTGGCGTTCAGGACGGCGGCGATATTGCTGGACACCGTCTGCTCGCCCCAGGCGAAGAAGGTCCAGGGCACGACGTTGTTCAGCAGCGCCACCAGCAGCAGCGGTTTCCACAGCCGCAGCGGCGGCAGGGCGTGCCCGCCCAGCCTCAGGGCCAGCCCCAGCACCAGCACCCCGAACACCGAACGCAGCAGCGCCACCCACAGCGGCGGGAACGCCTCGCCCGCCAGCCGGATCAGCAGGAACGACACGCCCCACAGGGCGGACAGCAGCAACATCTGGAGCAAGTCCTGGCGGGTCATGACGTCACCGTGAGGGGCCGGGGCCGCAGCAGACGCGGCGACAGGGCGGGCCAGTCTTCCGTCTGCGTCGCGGCCTCCGCCCAGTTCTCCTTGCCGCTCCAGCGTTCGATGGCGAGCGAATAGACGGTGGTGCGCGCGAGGTCGGTGTCCGAGATGGGCCGCGTCTGCACGCCCACCCGCAGATCAGGAAAAGCCCTTTCGGACAGGACGCGCAACGCCTCGCGCGCCTCCTCCGGTTCGGTGAGGAGACGGGCCGCGCCGAAGGCGATCACACTGCGGTACTGCACCGTCAGTTCGAGGGGATCGTTGCTGGGCAGGAGGGCGCCGATCTCGGACGCCTCGAAGGTGGCGCGGGCAGGCTGGCCGTGCTCGGTGTTCGCCCGCAGCCGCCCGGCGACATTCGTGTGGTAGACGAGGTCGTGCGTCTCCGGGCGGTAGGCGAAGGCCAGCGGCGTGATGAACGGGAAGGCGGCTCCGTCCTCCCCTTCCCAGACGGTCGCCACCCGGCCCACGTTCACCCGGCCCAGCAGGGCACGAATCCAGGCGTCGTCGCGGCGGTTCTGGGGGCGTCGGCTGATGGACGGGTCGCGGAACTGGGGGTCGTAAAAGTCGGTCATGACAGCTCCTTCTCGAAGTGGTGGCAGGTGATGTTCAGGCCGTGCGTGAGGTACAGGCGGTGCGCGGCCCAGCGCCGCTCGCCCACCCCGGAGTCGAGGTGCAGGCCCCGGCACCCCAGCCGCCGCGCCTCGGCCTCCAGCCAGTGCAGCAGCGCCCGCGCGTGGCCCCGGCCCCGCGCATCCGGCAGGGTGGAGAGGTCATCCACGTACAGCGCCCGGCCGAAAGCCAGCATGGTGAAGGTGCGGTAGCTCGCCACCGCCGCTGCTTCCGTCCGGCCCGGCTCGAACGCGCCGACCAGCCGGTAACCCTCGGCCTCCACCGAATGGAGGTGGGCGGCGAGGGTGGCGGCGCTGGCCGTGGCGGGAGTGTCCGGGCGCAATGCACGCAGGGCAGGCAGGGCCAGCGCCGCCTGGGCGGGGGAAACCGGGCGCAAGTCGCTCATTCGGGCACCTCCTGTCCCAGCACTGTCCGCCGGGCGGGCCGCTCGCCGCCTTCAGGGCCGTAAAAGACCACCCAGAGTTCCAGATCGTCGCTGAACGCCTCGAAACGGTGTTCGGCGCCAGCCGGGGCGAACAGCACGTCGCCGGGGCCAAACGCCCGCCGTTCATCCGCACAGAGGTAGATGCCTGACCCATTCACGACCACGTACAGCTCGTCCTGCGTGTGGGGCGTCTGCGGATCGTGTCCGCGCGGGCGGTACAGTTCCACGCGCAGCGAGCCGCGCCCGAACACTTCCGCGAAGCCGGGGACGGGGGCGTAAGCACGGGCCTCTTTCAACGAAACACCGGAGGTCATACCGCTAACCTAGAGCCATGCTGGACCTCACGACAGAGCCGGAACAGGCACAAATCACCGGTCCACTTGGCACCCTTCCCATTCCCCTCACGCTGGACCGCTCGGCACCCACGCCGCTGCACGCGCAACTGGCCGGGCAGGTGCGGGCGGCGGCGCTGGCGGGGACACTCCCGGCGGGCACGGTCCTACCCGGTTCGCGCTCGCTGGCGGCGGCGCTGGGGGTGACGCGCGGCGTGGTGACGGCGGCGTTCGAGACGCTGCTGCTCGACGGGACGCTGGAGGCGCGGCCGGGCAGTGGAACGCGGGTGGCACCGGGTGTGGCGGAAGGCAACACGCGGGACGGGACCGGCGACCTGCCCCACTGGCTCCCGCTGCCCACGCCTGCCCCGCTGGACGGCCCGATAACCGCGCCGGGCCTTCATTTCCGGGCGGGGGTGGCCGGGACGCGGGTGCTGGACCTGCGGGCCTGGCGGGCGGCCTGGGCGGCAGCCGCGCGGAACGTGCCGGACGGCGATTACGGCGACCCGGCGGGCGAACCGGAATTGCGGGCGGCCCTCGCGGCCTTCGTGGGTCGGGCGCGGGGCCTGCGGGCGGAGGCTGGGCGGGTGGTCGTCACGGCGGGCAGCCTCAGCGCCCTGGGGCTGATCGCGAGGCTGCTGCCGCCCGGCAGCCGGGTATTGGCCGAGAATCCGGGTTACCGCGCCGCCCGGCAGGTGCTGCAAGACGCCGGGCTGGAGGTTCTGCCGGTGCCGGTGGACGCGGACGGGCTGGTGACGGAGAACCTGCCCCCCGCCCGGCTGGTGGTCGTCACGCCCAGCCACCAGTACCCGCTGGGCGTCCGGATGTCGCTGCCCCGGCGGCTCGCGCTGCTGCGCTGGGCGAGGGCGCACGACGCGCTGATCGTGGAGGACGACTACGACGGGGAATTCCGCTATGGCGCGCCGCCCCTGCCCCCGCTGGCAGGGCTGGAGGGAGCGCAAGACCGCGTGCTGTACCTGGGCACCCTCAGCAAGCTGCTCACGCCCGCCGTGCGCTCGGGCTTTCTGGTGGCCCCGCCCGCCCTGGTGCCTGCCCTGGTGCGCGCCCGCGCACTGGCGGACGGCGGACACGACCGCGTCACGCAGGCGGCCCTGACCCACTTCCTGAAAGGCGGCCACCTCGACCGGCACGTGCGGCGCGCGGGGCGCTGGCACGCGCAGCAGCAGGCCGTCCTGGCCCGCGCCCTCGCCCCCCTCGCCCCGGACGCCGTGCTGGGCGGCATTGAGGCCGGACTGCACGCCTGCTTGCACCTGCCCTCCCGCCTGCCTGCCGGGGAAGTCACGGCCACCCTGGCGGGGCGGGGTGTCCACGTCTCCACGCTCACCCCCTACACCTTTGAGGGGGCGGCCCCCAACGCGCTGCTGCTCGGCTACGGCGGCCTGACGGTGGCCCAGATCGAGCGGGGCGCGCGGGAGATCGTGCGGGTGGTGCGGGCGGGGCTGTGAACGGGCGAGCGTTCGCCCTGCGCCGCCGTCAGGTTTCTCCGCCGCTTGTTCCCAGATGGTCAAGAATGTCGGCCAGTTCGCCCGCGGTGTAGATGGAAGAATCGAGTTCCAGGTCCGCCCCCGCCCGGAGCAGGGGTTCGACCTCACGCAGGTGGCGCAGAATCTCGGTCTGTTCGGCGTCCGATTTGCCGTAGGGGTTGCCCGTGCGCCGCCCCAACCGCTCGCACATAACCTTCCAGGGGGCGCTCAGCAAGACGATGTGGTCGAACTGCGAGTAAAACTTCCCCTGGTTGGCGACGCATCCGCCGACGAACAGGGGCACCCGGCGCGGACGGGCGAGCAATTCGCGCATCCGGTCCTCGTGCCAGAGCCAGCCCGCATCCGTGTCACCGGGAAGTGTGCCCCACACGCACCAGCCGTCCACATCGGTGTCCACCGTCTCGTAACCGCGCAGGCGCAACTGCTCAAGGACGGTGGTCTTGCCCGTCCCCGACATGCCCGTGATGAGGACTTTGCCCACGCCTACAGCCCCAGCCAGTCCTTGCCCGTATCCTCCGTCTCCTGTACGGTCACGCCCCCCGCCACCTCGTCGCGGCGGGTGGCCCAGGCGGGGAAGGGGTAGTTGACGAGGACCGGGTTGGGCACGTCGGGCTGGGAAACCAGCATGGTGCCCGGCTGGAGGATGCCCGCGCGGGCGCGGAAGCTCTGCGGCAGGAAACGGTACTCGGGCCGCTCCGCTTCGGCCAGATCGAGGCGGCCCACGACGCGAATCGCGGCGTTGCTGACGATGCGCCTTTCCACCTCACTGGCCGTCTGCTGCGCGCCGATCAGGATGATGCCCAGGCTGCGCCCACGCTCCGCGATGTCCAGCAGCACGTCCTTGATCGGGCTGTCCCCCTCGCGCGGCGCGTACTTGTTCAGCTCGTCCAGCACCACAAAGACCGTGTCCTGACGCCCGTAGCGTTCCTTGTGCTCGAAGAGGTCGCGCAGCAGCACCCCTACCACGAAGCTCTGCGCGTGCGCCCCCAGCTTGTGGATGTCCACCACGCTGGTCTGCACGCCGCTCCTGAGGATGTCCGGACGGTACTTCGCGGCCTGCTGCGGCGTGAGGTCCCCGCGCACCAGCGGCGAGAGGTGCTTCTGCACGCCGCGCAGACGGCGGATAAAGGCGCGCAGGGTGCCCTGGTTCTGTTTGAGGACCCACTTCGGATCGCCCTCGCCGTCGTTCTGTTCGAGCAGCTTGTATTCGAGGTAGGCGATCAGTTGCCCGAAGGTCTGAATGCGCGTCTTGCCCATCTCGTCGAAACGGACATCCTCCGAGAGCAGCACCTCGGTGTCGGGCTGCCAGTCCTCGACCGTGAGGTAAGGCGCGTCGTCCCCGGCCGCCAGCCGCGCGAGCTTCTCCTCCATGTTGCCGATCACGAAGCCCAGGTTCAGGCTGCTCCCCGCGTCCGAAAACACGTAGGGCAGCATCCGCTTCTGGCAGAACTCGCGCAGGCTGAAGACGAAGGGGGTGACACCCTCGCCGCGCTGCTCCACGTCCGGCACGATCACATCCCCCTGTCCGGCTTTCGGGGGCGCGAGAAACTGCACGTCGCGAAACGGTTCGACGGGCAGGCCCAGGCGGTCGTAACGGCCCCCCTGCCAGCCCTTGCGCTCCTGCACGCCCTCCTCCTTCTGGCCGACCCTCGCGTTGGGTTTGTCCAGGAAGAGCAAATCCTCGCCCTTCACGTTGAAGATCAGCGCGCGGGTGTTGTGGCCCTCGTTGCGCCTGCCCAGCACGCCGCCCCGGAAGATCGAGTGCAGCAGGAAGAGGGCGTAACTCGTCTTGGTCGCCACGCCCGAGATGCCGCTGATGTTGATATGCCCGCCGCTCTCGCCGTTCACGAACTGGTAGTTGACCGGCAATACCTGCCCGTCCGCCAGCAACCCGCCCGCGAAGGCGTAGTCCATCTTGTCCGCACTGAGGGCCAGCCGCAGGTCGTCCCCCCGCGCGTGGCGCACCTCGTCGCCGGGCTGGGGGGGGATGAAGTCTTCGGGGTCCACCCGCGTCACCAGCACGCGGGCCGCGTAGCTCACGCTGGCGGGCAAGAGGCCCGCGACCACGTCGGCCACGTCGCTGTCGAAGGTCACGCCCTCGTGGCGGGTGCGGACGTGGTCCACGATGCCGTAGAAGTGGACGGGCTGCCCGCCCGGTTTCTGCGTGCGGACCGCCACCAGGTCGTCCATCTGCACGCTCGCGCCGGGGCTGACCGCGAACCAGAAAGTGACGGGGGTGGCGTCCTCGGTGCCCAGCACCATGCCGATGCGCTCACCGGATTCCGGCGGTGGCGGCCCCTCCGGCCCCAGGCGCAGGTTTCCAGTCACGCGACCACTCCCAGTTCGCGGGCGATGTGGGCGCGTAGGCGGCGCGTCACCAGTTCGGCGCTGCCCATCGCGCGGGTCATCGCGCTTTCCAGGGCGGCGGTCGGGATCAGGTTCTGGGGGGCGCGGGGGTCCTTGTGGGCCTTGCTGGCGAGGCGACAGAGCAGATTGCCGCTGATGTTCGCCACCTCGCGCACGATGGGCGGCAGGAAGTCGGGTTCGTCGGGCGCGTACATTTCCAGGCGCATCACGCCGGACATGGGGTGCTGGTAAAAGGCCGCCTCGCACAGCCGCACGTACCAGATAAAGCGGGTGTAGGTGCCGTTCGCGTACTTCATGTGCAGGATCGGCGTGCGCTCGCCGGGCCGCAACTGGGCTAGCAGCGGCGCGCGGTCCTCGGGAAGGTAGAGGGTCTGCATGGTCTTCACGCAGCCGACGACCGCCCCGCCCAGGTTCTGACTTCTCAGCGTGCCGTCCTGCAACGTCAACGAGGTCAGCGCCTCGCGGGGGTCCGTCTCGTCGAAGGGGACCGGCGTGGCGAGGCCGTGCGAGAGTTGCTGCTCGGCGGCCAGCATGGTCTGTTGCAGCTTGTGCAGCGGCGCCAGCGGATCGGCGCTGTCGGCGGGGACGGGGTGGTACTCCAGCCGCCCGGTGTGGGGGTCACGCGGCGAGAGGCGGTAGGGGTCCACCCGCAGGCCCGGCACATGGGCCAGCAGTCGCTGCGCCTTCACGTCCGTCAGCCGCGCGGGCCGCGTGCCGTGGGGGCAGAGGTCCACCGCCCCCACCACAAAGGCCCCGAAGCCGCCCATCCCCGCCTCGCCCTGGTCGTCCTCGATAAAGACGCGCGACTCCATGCGCCGCTTGCCGTCCACCACATGCACGGTGCCCAGCCGCGCCGGAATGGGCCGGGCGGGAATGGCCGCCCAGCGCGGTGTCTCCAGGTCGATCAGCTCCCCCTCGAACCGCTGGAGGCCCAGTTGTCCGCCCTCGATGTCCACAGGCCAGGGGTCAAGGCGAATCCGCATGGAGCGCATTCTAGAGGGCGGAGCAAGGCCGTGGACCGGAGATTGCGCGAGGCCCTCCAGCCACGGGCCAGCCGGTGCTCTATTCCCCCTGATCCCCACACAGCGCCCGCAGGCCCGCCTCATCGGTCAGGGTCAGGCAGCGGTAAGCGGGGGTGAGCAGACCGTCGTCGCGCATCTCACCGATCAGCTTGGAGACGCTCTCGCGGGTGGCGCCGGTGCCCTCCGCGATCAGTTCGTGGGTGGCGCGGACATAGCGGGTGCCGTCGCGGTGCGCCCCGCCCAGGCTGCTGTCCGCCAGATTCAGCAGGTAGCGGGCGATCCGTTCGCGCAGTTCGCCGTCCTGGATGTGGACGCCGTCGGTCATCATCCGCTGGAGCTGCGTGCTCAGGCTGCGCGTCACCTCCCACAGTTCGCCGGGGCCGAAGTGCTGCGGGTGCAGCGGCGTGAGGGTCGCGTCGGTGAGCGCCGTGACCTGCTGGCCGCGCGGGATACCGTGCAGGACCTCCTCCCCGAAGACGTCGCCCGGCCGGATATGGCGCAGGGTCAGGGTGCGGCCCTGGGGCGTCAGGCGCACGGCGCGCAGCAGGCCGCTGTCCAGGCGGTAGAGGCTGGGCGCCGGGTCACCCGCGTAGTACAGCGTGTCTCCCCGGCGCAGGGAACGGCGGCCCAGGTCGGGCGGCGTGGACAGGGAGGGGTACAGATCCATCAAGTGCTCCTGAAAGGGGACGAGGAACGGTGGGGGCCAGCAGACTGCCCAGACTGTACAGGCCCCCTCCCCGCGCCAAGCGTTCGCCCCCCACGTTGTGAAGGTTGGCGCAATCCGGGGGCCGGGCGGCTCAGGCGAACACATCCAGCCCGTCTTGCACCGTACTCGCATGCGCCGCCACCGTCAGCCCGTGGTCGCGGTTGTAGCCGCCCGCCATCATCGTCACGACGGGCACGTCTGCCTCCCGCGCCCAGCCTAGCACCGCGCGGTTGCGCTCGCGCACGCCGTCCAGCGTAAGGGCGAAGCGGCCGAAGCGGTCCCCGGCCAGCACGTCCGCCCCGGCGAGGTACAGCAGCACCCCCGGCCGGAAGGCGTCCAGCGCGGGGAGTGCCTGCTCGCACAGCACCCGCAGGTAGTCGGCGTCCGTCACACCGTCCGGCAGGCCCAGGTCGAGGCTGCTGGTTTCCTTGCGAAAGGGGTAGTTGCGCTCGCCGTGGATGCTCAGCGTGAAGGCCCGCGCCTCGCCCGCCAGCAGCGCGGCCGTACCGTTGCCCTGATGCACGTCGAGGTCGAGGACCGCCACCCGGCGTGCCAGGCCCTCCTCCAGCGCCAGGCGGGTGAGGATGGCGGCGTCGTTCACCAGGCAGAAGCCCTCGGCGCGGTCGCGGAAGGCGTGGTGCGTGCCGCCTGCCAGGTTCGCGCCCCAGCCCTGCGCCAGCGCGTCATGCAGGGCGGCCAGGCTGCCCCCCGCCGCGCGCCGGGCACGTTCCACCACCGCCGGACTCCAGGGCAGCCCGAAAGCGCGTTCCTCGGCGGCCGTCACCTCCCCGCGCCGCCAGCGCCGCAGCCAGACCGGGTCATGGACGCGCGCCGCGTCCGCCCAGCGCAGAGGGGGCGTGTCCAGCACCGGGAGCAGGCCGCGCAGGCTCTCCGCCACGCCCGCGTATTTGTAGGCCGGGAAGCGGTGCCCGACCGGCAGGGGGAAGGTGTAGGCGGCGGGCGTATAGGCCCGGAAGGGATGCGGGAAAGAGCCGGAGACGCTCACGGATGCAGTCTGGCGCAGGCGGCCGGGGGACATGGCCGGGCCGGTCACACCCGGCTTGAGCAGTCCGGGTTGACCCATGCCCCGGGCAGGGGCCTTAGTCTGTCGGGCATGACCACGCCGCTGCCCCTGATCGTGAGCGCCGGGGAGGCGCTGACCGACCTCGTGACCGCCGGGGGCGACACCTGGCACGCGCACCCGGGGGGAGCAGGCTGGAACGTCGCGCGGGCCTGCGCGCGGCTGGGGGTGCCGAGCGCCTTTGCGGGCGCCGTTGGCCAGGACAACTTCGGGGAGGACCTGACGCGGGCGGGGGGGTCGGCGGGCCTGGACCCGCGTTTCCTCCAGCACGTGCCCCAGCCGACGCTGCTGGCAGTGGTGTACAGCGTCTCGCCGCCCGCCTACCGCTTCCTGGGCGAGAACAGCGCCGACCTGCACTTCGACCCCTCACGGCTGCCGGAGGGATGGACGCAGGCGGCCCGCTGGCTGCATGTGGGCGGCATCAGCCTGAGCCGCTGGCCGCTGGCGGACACGCTGCTGGGCCTGATCGAGACGGCACGCGCGGCGGGCGTGAAGATCAGCTTCGACCCCAACGCCCGCCTCACGCACCGCCACCCGGACTACCCGGCGGTGTTCGAGCGGGTCATCCGCCGCGCCGACCTGCTGAAACTCAGCGACGAGGACCTGGCCTTCTTCTTCCCCACGCTCTCGGAGGAGGACGCGCTGCGACACCTGCGCGGCCTGAATGCCCGCTGCCCCATCGTGATCACGCGCGGCGCACAGGGGGCCACGCTGTACCAATCGGCAGGCCGGGTGGACCTGCCCGCCGTGCCCGTGCGGGTGGCCGATACGGTGGGCGCGGGGGACGCGCTGTGTGCCGGGTTGCTCGTCAGCGCGACCGAACACCCGGAGGCGCTGTGGACCGAGCACCTGCGGCTGGGGTTGCGGGCGGCGGCGGCGGCCTGTGCCCACCCGGGAGCGTATGCGCCGACTGCCGAAGACCTGGCGGCCCTGCCAGGCTGAGGGGCTGGTTGGGAAGGCGGGCTGCCCTGGTAGGACAGTGGCGTTGGAAGGTGTTCCCCCACTCCCCACCGCCGGGGGCAGGGGAAGCTTTCCGCTGCGCTCGGCAAAGGGAGACTCGTTCAGCGGCGGCTTTGTGTCGGGCAGTGACGGTTCCTGCCTGGAACGTATTGATCTCCGCCGGGCGGCTGCGGGCCTGCGGCCCGAAAGCTCCTCTGCTCTGCCTGCCCACTGGGAAGGCGGAACCTGGCCGTCGCTTCCAGAGTTTTGAAAAGATGAGGACTTGCGCGATTGGAAGAAGAAAGCGTGCAGGACGCTGTTTTTCTCCTCCCCCTTACTGGCTGGTCCCGGCCAGCAACGTCGCGCCGGGAAAGGCGGCGATCCGCGCAGCCTGGGCCGAGGCCAGCCGGTCCAGATGCCGCGGGCCGCGCGTCACCTCGCCCTTCTCCAGCCAGCCGTCGCCGTGCAGGCCGTTGCGGAAGGCGGTGTGCCCGTCACGGCGCAACCGGGAAAGCCAGGTGGCCGTCACGACACCAGCCGCACGTCGTCCTGCTCGGCCATCAGGCGCAGGAAGGCGTCCACGTACCGGGGGTCGAACTGCCGCCCGGCCTGCCAGCGGATCTCGTCGAGGGCGCGTTCGTGGGTCCAGGCGGCCTTGTAGGGCCGGGTACTGGTGAGGGCGTCGTACACGTCCACGATGGCGAACAGCCGCGCCGTCTCGGGAATGTCCTGGCCGCGCAGCCCGGCCGGGTACCCGCTGCCGTCCCAGCGTTCGTGGTGGCAGCGCACCAGGTCGAGCGTCTCGGCGGGCAGGAAGTGCAGGTCCTGAAGCAGGTCGTAGCCGATCACCGGATGGCGCTGGATAATGCGGCGTTCCTCGGGGTCGAGGGGACCGCACTTGTGCAGCACGCGGTCGGGAATGGCCAGCTTGCCCAGGTCGTGCAGGTATGCGCCCCAGCGCAGCGCCTTGACGCGGTCCTCGTCCCAGCCCAGTCGCTGCGCCAGCCGGACGCTGGCCCCCACCACCCGCAGGGTATGGCCGCCCGTGTCGTCGTCCCGGCGTTCCAGGGCCGCACCCAGCGAGCGCAGGGTCACGTCGTTGGCCTCGCGCAGGTCACGGATCGCCTGCCACTGGCCCAGTTGCGCGCCGAGCAGCCGCGCAAAGGACGCGACGACCGCCGCCGCCTCGCCGCCAAACGCGCGGGACGGACGGGCCAGGATCAGCATGCCCAGGTGCCGCTGCGCGGCGTCATATACCGGCACGACGTGGTGGTGCGGGCGTTCCTCGCGGCTCAGGAGCGCGAGCACCTCCTCGGCAACCCAGTGGTCGGCCTGCACGCTGCGGCTGTCGTCGTCGCTGGGCTGGATGGGCCGTTCCAGATGCTGGGCAAAAGCTCCCCGGGCGGCGAGCAGATAGGGCGTGCCCTGACGGTACGCCACGAAGGCGAGGTGCGGCGCGACCTCCAGCCGGTCGAGAATATCCACCCCCGCCCGGATGATGGCTGCCGCGTCACGGGCCTCGGCCAGTTGCTCGCTGCCGGTCTGAAGGGCCTGGAAGGTCTTGCGCCGCCAGGCGAGTTCCCGCACCGTCGCCCCACCCTGCACGGTCAGGACACCCAGCGTGCCGAGCACCAGCAGCGCGCCGACCAGCTCGGGCAGGTGGAGGACCGCGCCGGGGCGCAACATGGACGCCCCGAACGCCACCGGGTAGGCCGCCAGAGCCGCCCAGCGCCACCCGTCGCCACGGGAACCTGCCAGCACATTGAGCAGCACCGCCGCGCCCGCCAGCAACCCCGGCTGACCCGTCACCGCCGCATACGCGAGTGCGCCCAGTCCCAGAACCAGCCCCAGGGACGACAACGTCGGCTTGTGGATCACGGGCGGATTTTAACACCAAATTAAAGGGTGGCTAAAGACCGCGTCCTTCTCCCTCATGAGGCGCGACTTGACAGAGCCGCACGCGGGGAGCCGTCCTGTAGCCTCCTTTAGAGCACTTGTCGTAAGGATAACTTTTTTTGACCCTCCCGCCGGGCAGGGGGTACGCGCCCGCCCTCGCCTGTCTGGTGGGCAGACCGCTTCTTCAGGCGGGCTGGAGATCCAGAATGCGGTTCTTCGCGTCCACCAGCACCACGCGCGGCTCCAGGGTGCGGGCCTCCTCCTCGCTGAAGTTCCCGAAGGCCGCGATGATCACCATGTCGCCGGGGCGCATCAGGTGGGCGGCGGCCCCGTTGATACCGATCACGCCGCTGCCGCGCGGGCCGCTGAGGGCGTAGGTGTGCAGGCGGTTGCCGTTGGTGATGTTCCAGATATCCACCCGCTCACCCACCAGGATGTCCGCCGCGTCCAGCAGGTCCTGGTCGATGGTCACGCTCCCGACGTAGTCGAGGTCCGCCTGCGTGACGGTCGCACGGTGAATCTTGGCCCTGAACATGATCCGTTCCACGACCCCGGATTGTACGCGCCGGGAGGCAGGGGGACGGGCCGGAGCATCTTCTCCTGCTGGCCGCTGGACGCTGCCCGCTACCCTTCCGGCAGCGTCCCGTCCACGAACACCGTCTTCTGGTCGGTGTAATGCACCTGTCCGGCGGGGGCACCCTTGGGCCGCCAGACATTCTTGATGCGGGTGTAGTCCACGGGGACGTTGCTGCTGCCGCGCGCCTTGCTGTGGGCAGCGGCCAGTTGCGCGGCATAGAGGAGGTCGGGCAGGGCCAGGTCCCGCCCCCCCGTGCGGACGAGGACATGGCTCCCCGGATAGCCCTGCGCGTGAAACCAGTAATCCAGGCTGCGCCCGATCCGGTGCGTGAGGGTCGCGTTCTCCTTGTTGTTGCGGCCCACCAGTGCCTCGAAGCCGCCAGGGGTGGTGAAGCGCATCCCGTAGGCGCTTTTCTCGGGCCGCTCGGCCTGGAGGGTCGCGGCCAGGGCTTCGAGGTCTTCCAGGGGGGCCGCGTCGAGCCGGTCGAGACGTTCCTGCGCTTCGGCCAGTTCGGCCCGCAGGGCGGGTTCGCGCCCTTGCAGGCGCTCGTACACCTCCTCGCGGCGGCGGGCGCGGGCATAGCGTTTCTCGGCATTCTGCACGGCGCTGATCTGGGGGTCGAGGGCGATGGGCACCTCGCCGCTGCCGTCGAAGGCGGGGAGGACGGTGGAAGCCACGCCGGGTTCGAGGCCATGCGCGTAGGCCATCAGCAGGTCGGCCTCGCGGCGGTCCTGGGCGGCGGCGTCCACGCCCGCCTCCGCGCGGGCCACGTCTCCGAGCTGGTTCTGGAGCAGGGTCAGGCGTTTTTCCAGCGGTTCACGCAGCGCCTTGCGGAGTTGCGCGGCCTTTTCCGTACGGGCGGCCTCGCGCGCCCCCTCCTGCATCACGCCCTCGCTGACGGTGGGATCAGTTACCAGGGAACGCAGGGCGGTCAGCGCCTCCGGCCAGCGCGCGGCGGGCGCCTCATTCGGGGCGAGGTTCGCACGGCGGGCCAGTTCCGCGCCCAGCAGCGGCCCCAGCCCGTCCACCCGTTCACGCCACTTTCCAGTGGGGAGGGCGGCGAGGGCCTGCGCGTCCGACTCCGTCAGCGTGCGCGGGTCGAGCTTCTCGTAGGGCGGCGGCGGGGTATAGGTGCCGCCCGTCCGCACCGTGCGGAAGCGGTTGCGGCTGCCGGTGATCTCGCGGGCGGCCTGGAGGATGCGGCCCCCGAAGCCTTCCCCCTCCTCCAGCACCAGAACGTTCGCGTTGCGGCCCGTCACCTCGAACAGCAGGCGGGTGGGCGGCTGGTCCACGAAGCCCGTCTCGCCCGCGAAGTGCAGCACGAACACCCGGTCGAGCTTGAGCTGCCCGGCCCGGACGAGGTCGCCACGTACCCGGTTCGCCAGAAACCGCTGGAAGGGATTGTGCGGGTCGCCGCGCAGCCGCTCGCGCGACACGAACACCACGGGTTGCGGCGGGCGGTAGCTCAGCACCAGATTGCCCACCCCGTCCAGCAGCAGCGCGGCGGTCGTCTCGTCGGGAAAGACCCAGCCCAGGTTGCGGGCGGGCAGGTGCCGCTCAAGGTCGCGCAGCACCCGCGCCAGCATCAGCCCTTCCATGGGCGGTCCTTTTGGGTGGGGAAGCGGTGGCGGTTCATCGGGGCATGGTAGCGGGTGCGCGCCGGAAACCACAAAAAACGCCCCCGCCTGGGCGAAGAACGGGTCTGAAAGAAAGGTGCAACCGGGGGAGAGAGGCTTATTTCAGGGCGCCGCCAGGCCAGTCAGGAAGGTGCCGAGGGCCGTGATGATCCCGGCGATCTCAGCAGGCTTCCATTGCCTGCGCGGGCGCTTGGGTGTATCCTTACGGTGTCTAGCCATAAGGATCACCTCCTTTCTGCACCCGGAACGCAACTCCGGGTGCTTTCGCTTGAACCCGTGTTGCGCCTCCCCTCCCGGTTGTCATGCACCCCGTCCCGAAGCGGGACGCCATGAGTCTAAGCCCATAAAGAGAGGCAGGCCCCCCGTGAGGCCCGCCTCTCCCCTCCCCCCTTTAGAAGAAGTTCCCGATGCGGAAGTAGAACTTGCCGCTGCCGTTCTGGGGGCTGTAGCCGTAGTCGAAACGCAGGCTGGGGAGGCGTGCGCCGCCGAAGCCCAGGTTGAGCTGCACGCCCGCGCCGACGCCGTAGTTCAGCTTGAAGGTTTCACCATTGTTCCAGGCGTCGCCCGCGTCGACAAAGGCCACGCCGTAGAGGCCCTGGGTGAAGGAGTTGGTGAGGTTGAAGTCGTAGCGGTACTCGGCGCTGGCGGTGAAGTAGTTGGTGCCGAAGAGCTGGTTGTTGTCCAGGCCGCGCAGTTGGTAGGCCGCCGCCGGGGAACTGCCGCCGCCCACGTTGTAGCCGGTGCCGGTGGGGGGATTGCCGCCGATGGTCCCGGCGTTGGCGCGCACCGCGAAGACCTGCTGGCGCGTCTGGATGCCGAGGCCCTTGTCCAGCGTGCGGCCCAGGCCCAGGTAGGTGCTCGCCCCGGCCTGCACGTCGGTCCAGCTCACCGGGGTGCTGCCCGAAGCGCCGAAGTTGTAGGAAGCGTCGGTGTTGGCGCGCACGCCCCGGCTGGGGAATTCGGGGTTGTCGGTGCTGTCGTAGTTCAGGCTGGCGCTGACGCTGGTGGTGCGGGTGGTGGGTGTGAGCAGGTTGGTCGCCTGCTCGTCGGTGTAGTTGCTCGTCTCGTCGCCCTTGAGCGGTTCGAGGAAGTACGTGCGGTAGCTGAACCCGGTGCCCAGCGAGGCGGACAGGTACTTGGTGATGTCGCGCCCGGCGCGGACGCTGAAGCCGCTGGTGCGGACAGTGTACTGGCGGCCGGTGTCCACGGCGGTCCCGCTGCTCTTGTCCATCAGGGCCAGGTTGCCCGCCACCTGGCTGCCCAGCGTGGCGCCCAGGCTGGTGCGGTTGGTGCGGAAGTCGAGGAAGTTCAGGTCCAGCCAGGGAATGGTGTAGGACACGTTCCCGAACAGGTTCTGCCCCGCGTCGTTCTGCTGGGCGCCCGCCTGCACGCTGAAGTTGTGGCCCAGGCCAAAGGCGTTGGGATTGCTGTAGGCCACGTCCCCGGCAAAGCCCGTCATGCTGTCGTACTGGAGGCCCAGGCTGACCGGGATGCCCTGGTTGCTCTCGGCCAGGGTCAGCACGTAGGTGACGCTCTCGGGGTTCTGCGGGTCGCTGCGGACGTTCTCGCCCACCACCTGCACGAAGCCCAGGCGACTCACGCGCGCCAGCCCCTCCCGCAGTTCGGTGAGGTTGAAGAGGTGCCCGGCGGCGGGCAGTTCGCGCAGCACCACCCGGTCCTTGGTGTTGTGCTTGCCCTGCCACTGGAGTTCGTAGCCCGCGAGTTTCACCTCACGGATGTTGAAGGTGAGGGTGCCTTCGTTGAAGGTGATGGCGTCGCGGGTGCTGAGTTCGTACCCGGCCTTGCGGTAGGCGTCGCGCAGGGCCAGGAAGTCCTCCTGCGCGAGCTGCGGCGAGTACACGTCCCCGACTTTGGTCTTGATGGCGGCGGCGAGGGTGGCGGTGGGCACCTGGGTGTTGCCCTTGAAGACGATCTGCTTGACCGGGCCGCTCGCCACGTCCGCCGCGCCGAAGTACACCGCGACCTGTCCGGGGTTCTGCGGGTCGGGCTGGAGCGCGAAACCCACCGGCTTCCCCGTCTTGTTGGCGAGGGTCCGCACGTCGGCGCGCAGGCGCTCCAGCGAGAGCGGCTGCCCCGGCTTGGTCTGGAGGGTCACGCCGGGGGCCTCGATCCCGTCGAGGTTCACGCTGGCCGCCTTGCCCTCGACCACGCGCACCTTCAGCACCCCGTTTTCCAGCGTGCTGGCCTGGAGGTTCACGCCGCTCTGGAGGTACCCGGCCGCGTCGTAGGCCTGCTGGAGCTGCTGCACGGCGTTGTAGTAGGCGGGCACCGTGAACTTGCGGGCGTCGTACAGCGGCTTGAAGATATTGGTGACGGTCTGCGCGGGCAGCAGGGACACGCCCTCGACCTCCACCCGGCTGATAGGCGCCGTCTCGTCCACCACGAAGCTGACGGCGACGGTGCCGTCCTTGTTCGTCTTGGTGGTGGCGCTGATGCTGGGCGTGAAGGGAAAGCCTTCCGAGCGGTAGTTCTGGGCCAGGGCCTCCTTGGCCTGGTCGAGCCGCTGGGTGTTCAGCGTGGCGCCGGGCGCGACGTTCAGCAGGTCCGCGATGCTCTTCTTGAAGCCCTCGGCGGGCAGGAAGGTCAGGCCGGTGGCGTCCACCGACGCGATGGTGGGGTTCGGCGTGACCGTGATCACCAGCGTGTCCCGGCCCCCGATGGTCCGCAGTTCAGCCGTGGCGGTCCTGAAGTAGCCGGTCGCCAGCACGTCCTGCTCGACCTGGCGCAGATTCACGCTGGAGAGCGCCGCGCCGGGCTGCACGTTCAGCGTGGCCTTGACATAGTTTGAAAGCAGATCACTGGTGCCGTTGATCACCACGTCCTGCACGGTCCCGGCCTGCTGAGCGAGGGCGGCGGGAGCCGCGAGGAAGAGGGTGAGGGCAAGGGTGTGGGGGTGTCGCATGCGTCTCCTAGTGTTGCACAGGCGCGGAAACTCCCCGCAAGGGCTGAAGCGGGGCACCTGGCAAGTGCCTTGTCTCACCTTTCCTGTTCGTGGGCTGAGAAGGGTGAAGGAACGTTGACGAAGCGTCCACCTCCGCATTCCCGGGCAGACCCACGCGCCGGACTTGAGCGCCGCGCCCGGACAGGCCACAATGCCCGGCGTGAGGCACAACCGAAAGGAGCGGGACATGATCCCCCAGGCAACGCCGGGAAGGGCCGCGTGAGTCTGCCGGAGGTCCTGGCGGGCATCCGCGCCGCCGAACAGCGGGCGGGCCGTCCGGCGGGCAGCGTGCGCCTGGTGGCCGTCACCAAGGGGCAGGACCTGGAAGCGATCCGCACGCAGGTCCTGCCTTACGCCGACCTCCAGCCGGGCGGCTTTCCGCTGGGCGAGGGCCGCGCGCAGGAACTCCGCGACAAGGCGGCGCAGCTCCCGGACGTGGAGTGGCACTTCATCGGCCCGCTGCAACTGAACAAGGTCAAGTACATGCGGCCGGTCACGCTGATCCACGCGCTGGAGGACGTGCGGCAGGCGCAGGCCCTCGCGGACGCCGCCGCGAAGTGGGGGCACGCGCCGGACGTGCTGCTGCAACTGCACAACGGCGAGGCGCAGAAGCACGGCATTCACCCGCAGGACCTCCGCAGCGTCTACGCTGGGGTGGTGCAGACCGGCCTGAACGTGCGGGGGCTGATGGTGATGGCCCCCGAGGGGGACGCGGACGCCGCCCGGCCCGTGTTCGCGGACGCGGCGCGGCGGGCCCACGACCTCGGCCTCCCGGACCTCAGCATGGGCATGAGCGGCGACTACGCGGTCGCCATCGAGCAGGGCGCGACCCTGGTGCGCGTCGGAAGGAGCCTTTTTCTATGAGCCAGTCCCCAACGAACCAGCCCCTGACCCCCCTCGACATCGGCCACCACACCTTTCCGGGCCGCCCCGGCGGTTATGACCGCGCCAGCGTCCGCACCTTTCTGGGGCAGGTGGCCGACCAGCTCGAAGCCCTGCTGCACGAGCGGCAGGACCTGCGCGCGCGCGTGGCCGAACTGGAACGCGAACTCGACGAGCGCCGCGCCTGCGAGGACGAGATCCGGCGCGCGGTGGTCGCCGCCGAACGCATCGGCCACGACCTGCGCGAGAACGCCACCCGCCAGTGCGAGCTGATGCTGGCCGAGGCGCAGACCCGGCGCGAGGGGCTGGAACAGGAAGCGCAGGTCCGCCTCACCGAACTCGAAGCCGCGCACCAGGCCCGCATGCACGAACTGGAGGCCGCCTTCCGGGGCCGCTTTGCCGACCTGGAACGCGACCACCACCAGCTCACCCTGGAACGCGACCGCGCCCACGCCCAGCGCACCGTGTACCTGGAACGCGCCTACGCCGAGCGGCACGCCGACCTGAGCGCCCGCCTCAGCGCGGTCCGCACCGAATACAGCCAGTTCGTCAGCCAGTACCGCGCGCTGGTGCAGTCCTTTTCCGAACTCAGCGCCCGGCACCTGCCCGCCGGGGAAGACCTGCCGCTGCCCGCGGCCATCCCGGCCGGGACGGCCGTCCTCGCCGCCCCGGTCACGGAAGGCGAGCAAGGCGGCCCCGCCCCGGCCGAGCCTGCCCTCACGCGCGGCGAGGGCCAGCCGTTCGCGTGATCCCACGGCCCGGGTCAGGGTAAACACAGTCCTCCACCTGCTCCACCTGCGACCAGTGAAAGCCTCCCCGCCGGGTCATGTCCAGCAGGACCCGGCGGCGGTCGGTCAGAGCGGCAAAGGCCCGTTCGACCTCGGCGCCCCCGCGCAGCGGCAGACCCGCCGCCCGCAGGGGCGTGAGGTCGGGGAGGGGCGGGGGGGACGCGGGGGTTCCGGGATGGACGTAGCGGTACGTGTCCAGCAGGCTGGAGATGGAGGCGCGCACGGCCCGCAGGCCCCTGGGGGGCGGCGCGTCCAGCGCGTGTTCGATGAGGCTCAGGGCCTCGTCGAGGGCGGGCAGAGAAATCTCCAGCGATTCTTCGTGGCGGCGGTCGTGAAAGCGGTACAGACCGGGGGTGTTCTTGAGCTGGGCGTCCAGGGCGTTGAGGCTGACCGCCAGGTCGTCCACCAGCCCTTGCAGCCCGTGGGGGTGGTCATACCAGGCGGTGGTGACGAGGCCCTGGGCCGTCCCGCCCAGGCGGTGAATCCGCAGCGCCAGAATCCGCCGCCCCGCCTGGGCCTGGGCGACCGGCACGATGAACGAGATGGCGAACGTGATCAGGACGAACCCGTCGAGCGCGGTCAGGTCGGTCAGCAGGCGCCAGCCGATGTAGACCGGCTTCAGGTCGCCCAGGCCCAGGGTCGGCATGGTGTAGCCCACGAAATACAGCACGTCCCAGAAATCGGCGGGCGTGCCCGTCGAGGCCCCGACCAGTGCCCCCGGCCGGGTCCAGAACACCAGCGACCAGCCCAGCCAGGACAGGAGGACCCAGGCCGTCAGGGTCCCGACCATCAGGACGGACCCCGACCACGCCAGCAGGCTGCGGCGCTCCGTCAGGCGCGCCAGCGCCTGGACAGCCGCGTACAGCGGACGGTGAATCAGGCGCGTGAGGCGGCCCTCGCCGGTCTGCATGCTGCTGGCCAGCAGATCGAGCAGCACCACCAGAATCAGGACCGCTCCGGGCAGCCACAGCAGGGAGCGCAACAACATGGCGGGCATTCTGCCAGAGCGGGCTGCCCGCGTGCCCTCCCCGGATGCCCGGGAGAACGCCCGCCTTCCGTCCCGCCACAACGGCGGCATTTTTTTGGCAGGTGCCGTAGCCTGTCACCATGCCCCTGCCCGAGTTCACCTTGCCCCTGGGCGACCCGGCGTTCGTCCGTGATCCCTATCCGCTGCTGGCCCGGCTGCGGGAGGAGACGCCCGCCTTTCGCGATCCGGCGCTGAACCGGGTCTTTCTGACGCGGCACGCGGACATCGCCGCCGCACTGCGCGACCGCCGCTTCGGGCGCAGCGTGCTGCACCGCTACTCGCGCGAGGAGCTGGGCTGGCCGCCGCCCGATCCCCGGCAGGCGCACTTCGACGCCTTCAACAACAACCACCTGCTGGAGAGCGAGCCGCCCAAGCACACGCGGCTGCGGTCCCTGGTGGGCCTGGCCTTCACGCCCCGGCGGGTGGAGGCGCTCTCGGGCCGCATCGAGGCGATCCTGGCGGCACAACTCACCGGGCTGGGCGCGGCGGGCGGTTTCGATCTGGTCGCGGACTACGCCGAACCGCTGCCGGTCACGGTGATCGCGGAACTGCTGGGCGTGCCCGAAACGGAGCGGCACCTGCTGCGCCCCTGGTCGGCGGCCATCGTGCGCCTGTACGAGCCGACGTACACGCCGCAGGAGCAGGCGGGGGCCGAGCGGGCGGTGCTGGAGTTCAGCGCCCTGCTGCGCGACCTCGCGCGGGCGCGGCGGGCTGAGCCGCGCGACGACCTGATCACCGCGCTGGTGCAGGTCGAGGCGGAGGGCGACCGCCTGACCGAGCAGGAATTGATCGACACCTGCATCCTGCTGCTGAACGCCGGGCACGAGGCGTCGGTGAACGGCCTCGCGGCGGGCGTGCTGGCCCTGCTGCGCGAGCGGCAGCACTGGGAGGCGCTGGTGCGGGCCGCGCCCGGGGAGGACAGCCTGCCCCTCTTCCGCACCGCGCTGGAGGAACTGCTGCGCTTCGACACGCCGCTGCCCCTCTTCGAGCGGTACGTGCTGGAGGACCTGACCCTGCACGGCGCGGCCCTGCGCCCCGGCGAGAAGATCGGCCTGCTGTACGCCAGCGGCAACCGCGACCCCCGCCGCTTCGAGCAGCCCGACCGCCTCGACCTGACCCGTGACCCGAACCCGCACCTGACCTTCGGCCTGGGCACGCACTACTGCCTGGGTGCCCCGCTGGCCCGCCTGGAACTCTCGCTGAGCCTGCGGGCGCTGGCGCGGGCCTTGCCGGACCTGCGGCTGCGTGACCCGGACGCCGAACCGGAATACGTGGGCGGCTTCGTGATTCGCGGGCTGAACCGGCTGGACGTGCTGCCGCGGTGAAGCCGGAAGAGGTCGCGCGGGTCTGGGACGTGGGGGCGGTCCAGGCAGTCAGGCCGCTGGGCGGCGGCAGCATCAACGGCGCCTGGCGCGTTCTGACCGCCGCCGGGGCCTTTCATCTGCGCGTGTACCGCAGCCCCGACCGGGCGAGGGCCGGGCGGGAACATGGGGCGATTGCTGCCGCGGTGGCGGCCGGTGTCCCCACGCCGGAACCCCTGCCCACCCGCAGTGGCGGGGCTCTCGGCCAGATCGGGGGGGAACTGGCCGCCCTGTTTCCGCTCGCGCCGGGGGCACCCGTACCGCGCCGCGCCCTTACGCCCGCCTATGCGGCGGCGCTGGGCACCTTCCTGGCGGAGCTGCATGACCGGCTGCCGCCCGCTGTGCCCTTCGAGGTGCCGCAGCTCCGCGCGTCCAGCATCGAACGCACGGTGGAGCGGCTGGAGCGCGTGGAGGCCGCCCTCCTGGCCCTCCCTGCCCCAGACGAGGTGGACAGCTGGGCACTCGCGCGGACCCGGCAACGGCTGGCGCACCTGCGGGCCTCTCCCCTGCCCGATCACCAGCCCGCCTTTCCCCACCGCTTCCTGCACGGCGATTACCACGACGGGAACGTGTTCTTCGTGGGCACGCGCCCTGCGGCCCTGATCGACTGGGAACAGACCCGCCTGGCCCCCCGTGCCTGGGAGATCGTCCGCTGCCTGGACCTCAGCCTGAAGCTCGACCCGGCGCTGTCCACCGCGTTTCTGAAGGGCTACCGCGAGCGTCTGCCGTTGTCAGCGGACGAACTGGCGGACGGCGGGGCCTTCTACGCCTTCCTTCAGGAACGGAATGTCTGGACCTACGAGAGCGTGTACATCGAGGGCAACCCCGGCCCACGCCGGTTCATCGGCCCGCCGCCCTATGTCCCTTTCCAGGTGAGGTGGGCGGCTCTGACCTAAATCCGGCTTCAGGTGGAGGTCCAGGGCTGCCACCAGACTTCACCCAGTTCCCCCGCAGCGGCCTCGGCGCGGGCCTCCTCTGCACGCCCTAGCGCCAGCAGGGCGACCACGCGGGCCGGGCTGCGCGGGAGGCTGCGGCTCAGCGCCTTCGCGGCGGTGCGCCCCGCCTTGTCCGGGCTGCCCAGCGGCGCCTGCGCGTGGGCGAGCACGGCCAGCAGGTGCGCGTCGGCCTCCTGCCCGCCCAGTTCAGCGACCTTGAGCCCCTCGGCCAGGGTGCGGAGGGCGGCTTTCGAGTCACCAGGCAGCAACAGTTCACCCAGCAGGGTCGCGGCGGCGACGAGTGCCCCGGCGTCCCCTTCGGCGCGGGCGAGGGTGCGGGCGTGCCGGGCCAGCTCAGGCGCGTCCGCCTGCCGGGCCTGCCACCCGGCCCGGGCACGCAGCAGGGCGGGCCTCGCGGCGTCCGGCTGGCCGTGCAGCGCGGCAAGGGCCTGACCCGGCTTCCCCAGCCGCAGATGCGCGGCGGCGAGCGTGAGGGGATCACTGGCCCAGCAGACCGTCAGCCCCGGTTGCCCCAGGTGCAGGGCGAGCGCGGCGGCCCCGTCCCGCTCGTCGAGGGAGGGCGTCAGGGCGCGCAGGGCGCCGAGAGCGGCGGGGTCGTCTCCCCGCTCCAGCGCGGCCCGGACGGAGGCGAGCGTCAAGCTTGTCCTGCCCATCACGCCCTGAACGTATCCAGAATGCCGGAGAGCACGCGCCGGGGTTGAAGGGCACCGGAGGGGACCATACCCGGTCAGCATAGCGGGCTGCCCACTCCCCGCCGCAGGGGCGGAACGTCAGGCGCTCAGGCTGAAGTCCAGGCCCAGGAAGCGCCACAGCGAACGCCGGGGGACCCGCAGTCCGTTGGGGTGTTCGACCGCGCCGAGGCGGCCGTCACGAATCCAGCGGCGGACCGTGCGTTCGTGGGTGCCGGTGAAGTCGGCGACCTCGCGGACCTTCAGGAGCTTCGGGAGCGTCTGGAACTGTTCGGTGAGCGTCAAGGAAACCTCCGAAAAGCACGCGGGGCCACCTCACGGCAGCCCCGACGACGTTCTGAATTGTGCCCGGCCACCGGCGCACCCGGGTCCCCGCCGCCCAGAGGCGGAAGAGGGAACGCGGGGGCAGGCAGGCCGGTCAACTTGACAGGAGCGTACCACGCCACAGGTCAGCAGGCGGTCAAGGATAAAGGTCCTTTCAGGCCCCGGCCACGACCTGTGAACAGGCGGCGGGCGGAGCGGCTCCCCCACCGGTCCGCAGGTCGCCCATGAAAGCGGGCAGAACGCACCAGCACGGCTCTTTTTCTGCCCCGTCCCGGCCCATCACACCTGCCGCTCTAACCTTCAGTCGTTTCTGACGTGCCCACTGCGCCTTCCCCCGCTCTCCCCGCTGCCCGTCGCGGCGGGTGAAGGGGACGGAAGCGGGGGCCGCCGGAGCGTCCTTCCAGCCCCTTTCCCCAGCCTGCCAGGAGGCCCCATGTCCCGATTCACCCTGACCGCCGCCACCCTCGCGCTGACCGCCCTGCTCGCGTCCTGCGGCACGAACGGCACCACGACGGCCAACACCGCGCTGCCCGAGGACCAGACGGCGCAGGCCCCCGCGCTGAACGTCGCCTCGCTGCCGGTGGACCCCTACGTGCAGTCCAGCCCGCTGAAGGAGCAGGCGACGGAGGCCTACAACATCACGCTGAACTTCGCGCCGGGCAGTGACCCCAGCGTGGTCAACGCGATGCAGGCCGCCGCCAGCCGCTGGCAGAAGGTCGTCACGCAGGGCCTGCCGAGCGTGACGGCGAACATCCCCGCCAACAGTTGCGGCAGCAACGCGGCCTACAGCGGCACCATCGACGACATCATGGTGTTCACCGGCAACAAGAGCATCGACGGCCCCGGGGGCATCCTCGCCCAGAGCGGGCCGTGCAGCGTGCGCTCCGCGAGCGGCCTGACCACCTATTCCACGCTGGTGTTCGACACGGCGGACCTGTCGCAGTTCAGCAGCCAACTGGCCGATATCGCCGTGCACGAGCTGGGGCACTCGCTGGGCATCGGGTCGCTGTGGCGGCAGTTCGGCCTGGTGAGCGGCGTGGGCACCACCAACCCCGTGTACAAGGGCACCAACGGCGTCCGCGAGTACCGCGCGTTCGGCGGCACCCTGTCCACCGTGCCCGTCGAGAACCAGGGCGGGTCGGGCACGGCGGGCGCCCACTGGCGCGAGACGACCTTCAAGACGGAACTGATGACCGGCTACCTGAACAGCGGCGTCGTGAATCCGCTGTCGCGCATGAGCGTCGGTTCCTTGCAGGACATGGGCTACGTGGTGAACTACGCCGCCGCCGACAGCTACAGCCTGCTCTCCGGCCAGAGCGCCGCCGCCGGGCTGGACCTCGGGGCGCACGAGCAGGTCTTGACGCCCAAGTACCGCAGCGAGTAACGCCGCGCCTCCACCTCCGGCCGCCCTCACCCCGCGTGGGGGCGGCCCTTTTGCACGCTAGGGTGAAGGCGCATGAGCCTCCTCGCCCAACTGTCCGGCACCCTGATCAACGTTTCCACCGTCCTTGTCGGCACCGTGCTGGGCCTCACGCTGAGTGGAAGGCTGCCCGAGCGCACGCAGCGGACCCTGCTGCAAACGCTCTCGCTGGTCACGCTCTTCATCGCGCTGGACATGGCGGGTAACCTCAACCGCGTCACGGGCGGCAGCATTCCCGGCGTGATCCTGGCGCTGGTGGCCCTGGCACTGGGAGCCGTCATCGGGGAGGCGCTGGGCATCGAGGAGGGCCTCGCGCGCCTGGGCGAAAGCCTGAGGCGGCGGTTCCGGGGCGGGGGCCGCTTCACGGAGGGCTTTGTCGCGGCCAGCCTGCTGTTCTGCATCGGCCCGATGACGGTGGTGGGCGGGCTGCAAAACGGGCTGACCGGCGACTCGTCCACCTACGTCCTGAAAAGCACGCTGGACGGCATCGCGGCGCTGGCGCTGGCGGGTGCGTACGGTATCGGCGTGGGCTTCAGTGCCCTCACGGTGCTGCTGCTGCAAGGGGGCATCAGCCTGGCGGCGGGCGCGTTCGCGGCGGGCCTGCTGGGCGGGGCGGACCCCGGCATCCTGAAAACCAACCCCTACGTCCTCCTGATCACCGGCGTCGGCGGCCTGATGATCGCGGGCATCTCGTGGAACCTGATGCTGGCGGGCCTGGGGTGGGAAGACCGCCGGGTGCGGGTCGGCAGTTTGCTGCCCGCGCTGCTGCTGGGGCCGGTGGCGTTGTGGGTGGCGGGGAGGCTGTAAGGCTGGAGGAACCTTTGCCCTACCGCCCACAACCCCTCAATGCAGGTTGGCTTTCAGGAACTCCACGACTGCCGTGAGTAGACCGCGCTCAATGGGTAGCCCAGCGTTCGCGTAGGTGGCGAGGTTTCCGGCGGGGTCGAGCGGCGCGGGAACGAGAACGTGGTTCACGCCGGGCGCGAGGAACGTGCGGGCGGCCGGTTGCGCGGCGGCGAGCAGGCGGGCGTCCTCCAGCCGGACTTGCAGGTCGCGGTCCCCCTGCACGATCTGGGTGGGGACATTCACGGTGGCGATCAGCTTTGCCGGGTCGTACTTCAGGCTGCTGCGGAGGTACGGCTGCACGCTGGGCCGGAACAGGGGCGCGAGGACGGGCGAAACGTTCGCCACCGTCTCGCCCCGGCCCAGCGCGTCCAGAATCGCGTTCCCCTCCCGCACCAGCTCGGGCGGATTGGCCGGATTCTGCGCGAGCTGGCGGCGGATGGTCGTGCCGATGTCCTCACCGGGGGCCGCCAGCAGGACCAGGGCGCGGGCCGGGCTGTCGCCCTGGAGCGCCGCCAGGGCGATCAACCCGCCCTCGCTGTGCCCGATCACCCCGACGGGGCCGAGGTCCGGTTGCTGCCCGAGCCAGGCCAGCCACGCGCGGGCATCGCTCACGAAGTCGTCGAAGCTCAACGCTTCCTCGCGCGGGTCGGCCAGGGTGCTCGCGCCGATACCGCGCTTGTCGTAGCGCAGGGAGGCGATCCCCCGCGCCGCCAGGTTCGCCGCGAGCTTGCGGTAGGTGCCCGCTGGCCCGCTGAGGGGGTTGTCCCCGTTGCGGTCGGTGGGGCCGCTGCCCGCGATGATCAGCACGACGGGCGGGCGGACGTGCTGCGGGCCGTCCGGCGTCTGGAGGGTCGCCGCGAGGTGCGCACCCGGCACCTCCAGCGTCACTTCCCGGCTGGCGGCCAGCGCGGGCGTGAGGGTAAGGGCGGCAGTCAGAGCAAGCAGGGTTCGCATGGGCACTCTCCTGATACGGGGACTGGTCTGATTCATGGGCGGGCGGACCAGCGAGCAACGCGAAGGTAACACGCGCCTTCCGCGACCATCTTCCCGGCATACCGTCATTCTGAACAAGGCTCTAACGCGCGGCCCGCACCTGCCCGGCCCACCACACGCGCACCCACTGGCGAAAGGCCGGATACTTCGCGCCGAGCAGGGCGCGCACCTTGCGGTCCTTTTCCACGCGCATGACGGCGATGCGGGCGTTCAGCCGCGCGGCTTCCTGGCGGCCGATCACCTGCCGCCCCGCCTGCCCGTAGGCGGCCTCAACCCGCGCCAGACGGCGCAATTCCGCGATCTGCACTGGGGTCAGGGCCAGCGTCCGGCTCAGGCGCTCACCGTCCGCACGGCCCGCGGGCAGGCTGAACAGCCGCACCAGCACCGGGCTGCCGGGCCAGGGGTCAGGTGATGTGGCAGCGTGCGCCCCCAGGGGCAGCGTCATCAGGCCCAGCGCGAGGAGCAGGCGGTTCATGCGGGCCAGGGTAAGGGCTGCGGGCTGGAGGCCGCAGCACCCCACCCCCACAGCGTCAGGGTGTGGTCAGGCTCGCCTCACCCCATCCCCACCTGAAGGAACAGGGCTTGAAGAGATGTTCATGCTCGTGCAGCACAACGTTTTCCAGGGTGATCTATCAGTGCCCAGTCAGGTTCGCACCTTACCTTGTCCCGCATCACAAGGAGGCAGGAATGCGGACCAATCTGAAGGGAATGCTGTCCATTACGGCCATGCTGGGCCTGAGCGCGGCGGGTGTCGCCAGTGCTGGCCCGGCCAAGATCACCGCGCAGAGCATCATCGTGAACCCGGTGGAGACGAAACTGGGCGTGCAGGTGTGGGTAAACAAGGACGCCAGCGGGCGCGGCAACCCGGTGTACCGCAAGGGCGAGAACATCACCATCGGCCTGAAGACGAATCAGGACGCCTACGTGTACCTGTTCAACGTGAACGCGAACGGCCAGATCGACCTGTTCTTCCCCAACAGCTACGAGGAGAGCAACTTCGTGCAGGCGGGCGTCACGCGCATCTTCCCCGCCGACGGCGCGAAGTACACCCTGACGGTGGGCGGGCCGAACGGCCAGGACAAGCTGCTGGCGCTGGCCAGCACCAAACAGCTCAACATCGACGACATCGCCCGCTTCGTGCAGGGCGAGGGCTTCGCGCGGGTGAAGGTGCAGGGCCAGGAAAACCTCGCCCGCGCGCTGAGCATCGTGGTGAACCCCCTGCCCGAAGACGGCTGGGTGACCGATGTGGCGATCTTCCGGGTCGGCAACCCAGACGGCAACCAGGGCAGCAACCAGGGCGGCGCGACCGGCACGGTGTCCGTCACCCCCGGGCAGCCCGCACCCAGTCAGCCTGTCCAGCCCGCGCCGCAACAGCCCGCCCCCGCGCAGCCGGTCACGACCATCCAGCCCGGCGAGAAACAGAACGGCGACTTCGACCAGGCGATGGTGCAGGCCTACGACCGCCTGAAGGGCAGCGAGTCACTGGGCGAGGCCAGCAGCTACGCGGTCCCCTGGGGTGACGGCCTCTGGCAGAAGTTCCAGGGTGTGGCGGCCTACGGCGACGCCGTGTTGCTGCACGCGAACGGGAGCAGCCGCGCCTACGCCGTCCACGGCCGCCTGCTGGAACGCTACCTCGCCCTGGCGCGGGCTGAGAACGGCGCCACCCGTCCGCCCTCCCGCCTGGGGTGGGCCGCCGGGGACGAGAAGGTCATCCCCCGCAACAGCTTCGGCACCAGCGGCCTCTACGGCTTCTTCCAGAACGGCGCGCTGTACGGCACCGAGAAGTACGGCACCTTCTGGCTGACCGGCTCCATCCTCAAGACCTATCAGGGCCTGGGCGGCAGCGGCTCGTTCCTGGGCTTCCCCACCCGTGACCAGTACCTGCTGAACGGCGCCTGGGCCGCCGATTTCGAGGGCGGCACCCTCCGCACCGTGAACGGCGTGGTCAAGGTGTACCGCAAGTGATCTGACCCTCCGCGCCGGGGGTGCCTGGCTGCGCCTTTCGCCCCACCTCCGGCCTGATCCCTCCCGCGTCCCACACGGGCCGGGTTTGAATCGGCGCGCGGACCGGCGGTGAGTCCCGTCCTCCACGCACAGCCTTTCGCCTCTCCTCTCCAAAAGGGAAACCAGCAGACGAGCGCCCCAGCCGGGAGTGGTTGGGGCGCTCGTCTGGGTGGAGCTGAGCGCTGAGGACTTACGCGAAACATGGTTCTCGGCGGCAGAGGGAAATCGCGTTTTCCCGCATTGGAACGGCTGCGCCGCCCACTCCCCTCTGCAAGCAGCTCTGCGAGTCCCAGCCTCTCGCGGTGCGAGCTGTACCAGTCCCCCGCAAGGGGGGAGGGGCTAAAACCCTCTCCCACATGCACTCGTCTTTCGCGTAAGTCCTCAGCTATGAACCAGCACCCGGAAGCTTCGGCTTGTGGCGGCAGCCATCTTTTTCATAGCCCATCGCTCACGGCTCAGAGCCTCAACTCAGCTTCGCCTTGAACTCCCCGTACCCGAAGGTCTTCACCCGCTCATACGTGCCGTCCATATGCAGGATGCCGATATCAGGGTGCTTCACGCCGTTGAAGAAGGTCGTTTTGACCATCGTGTAATGGATCATGTCGTCGAAGACCACCCGGTCCCCAATGTTCAGCGGGTGGTCGAAGACGTACTCGCCCACCACGTCTCCCGCGAGGCAGGTGGTCCCGCCGATGATGTAGGGGTAGTAGTCGTGGGCCTCGCGGTGCGTTTCCTGCCCCTCGCCTGGGTCACGGGCACCCAGGATGCGCGGGCGGTAGGGCATCTCCAGCACGTCGGGCATGTGGGCGCTGACGGAGATATCCAGAACGGCGATGTCCTTGACGTTGTGGACCACGTCCAGCACGCTGCTCACCAGCCAGCCGGTCTGCCAGCCGAAGGCGCTGCCGGGTTCGAGGATCACGTGGACGCCCCACTTCTCGCGGAAGGCCCGCACCACCCGGATCAGGCGCTCCAGGTCGTAGCCCTGGCGGGTCATCAGGTGGCCGCCGCCGAAGTTGACCCACTTCATGTGAGGCAGGAATTCCCCAAAGTTACGCTCCACCACTTCCAGCGTGCGTTCCAGCGTGTCGCTGTCCTTTTCGCAGAGGGTGTGGAAGTGCAGGCCGTCGATGCCGTCGAGCAGTTCCGGGCGGAACTCGCGGCGCGTCACGCCCAGGCGCGAGAACGGCCCGGCGGGGTTGTAGAGGTCCGTCTCGACCTCGGCGTATTCGGGGTTCACGCGCAGGCCGACATGCAGTTCCTTTCCGGCGGCGCGGGCGGCCTCCACCTGCGGCCTGAAGCGTTCCCACTGCGAAAAGGAGTTGAAGACGAGGTGGTCGGCCAGGTCGAGGATCAGGGGAAACTCCGCCTCGCTGTAGGCGGGCGCGTAGACGTGAACCTCGCCCCGCATCTCCTCCTTCGCCAGAAGGGCCTCGTTCAGGCTGCTGGCGGTCGCCCCGGTGATGCCGTACTCGCGCAGGAGAGGAAAGGTCTTCCACATCGCGAAGCCCTTGAAGGCCACGATGATCTGCGCGCCGCTCTCGCGCTGCACGTGGGAAATCAGGGCGAGGTTACGGCGGAGTCTCGACTCGTCGAGGACAAAGGCCGGGCTGGGAATGGCCTTCCAGTCAATCGAGTCCGTGGGGGTCACGGCAGGGAGCTTCAGGTCAGAGACGGTCATGGGGGACAGGGTAACGGGTCGGGGGTGGAGGGAAGGGGCATACTGACCCATGCTGCGAATCGGCTCTCTCGTCTGGGGCGTGCGGGACCTTCCCCGCGCCATCGCCTTCTGGACGCAGGCCCTGAACTACCGACTGCGCGACGAACCGGATGACGACTGGGCGGTGCTGGTTCCACGGGAGGGCCACGGCGTGCAACTGGCCCTGAAGCTCGTTACGTCGCCGCAGGCGAAGCGGCATCACCTCGACCTGTACGCCGGGGATCAGGCGGCAGAGGTGGAGCGGCTGCTGGGGCTGGGCGCTCAGCGGGTGGACTGGCGCTACGGGCCGGACGCGGATTATGTCGTGCTGGCCGACCCGGACGGCAACCGGTTCTGCGTGATTCAGAAGGGCGAATAGACCGCCTCGCCTCCACCTCTACAAGCGACAGGCCACGCGCCACAAGCCCCGTCTCACCCCACCACGAACCGCAGCGCCTCCGGCGTCTCCTGCACCGCGTCGAGGATGGGCACGACCGTGCTGGTGCTCACCTGCGCGGCGTAGCGCACGTCGTCGCCCAGGCCCAGGCTGACGAGGTGCTGGCCGTGGCCGCTGCTGCTCAGGGCCTCGATGGGGTTCCCGGCATTGCGGCGCACGGTCAGCGCGATGCGGGTCCCGTCGTCGATGCCGAATTCGCCCATCGCCAGCAGGTACTCGGCCAGCACCCCGGCGGCGTACACGTCCTCCAGACCCACCCGGGCGTCAGTCCCGGCGCAGACGATGGCGATTTCCTCGCTGGCGAGCGCGCGGGCGCGGCGGGCGGCGGCGTGGGCGTTGGTGAGCGCGGCCAGCAACACGTGTTTGCCGGTCTGCGCGGCGGTGTGGGCGGCCCCGGTGCCATTGGTGGTGTTCATCACGACCACCCGGCCGGTGAAGTTCTGCGCGGCGGCCTCCACCGGGCTGTTGCCGAAATCGAAGCCGGGAATCGGCAGCCCGCCGCGTTCGCCGCCCAGCACCAGCTTCCCTTCTGCGGCCTCCCCGCGCAGGCCCAGCGCGACTTCGGGCGTGGCCGTGAGCAGCAGGGCGTCCGCGCCGCGCTCCAGGTACGTCACGGCGGTGGTGGTGGCGCGCAGCACGTCCACGACCAGCACCACGTCCGGGTAGTTCCCGTGCGGGAGGAGGTCCACGCGCAGTCTCAAGCGAGGG
Source organism: Deinococcus metallilatus (assembly GCF_004758605.1). NCBI lineage: Bacteria > Thermotogati > Deinococcota > Deinococci > Deinococcales > Deinococcaceae > Deinococcus > Deinococcus metallilatus. Next base: position 1,028,498 of record NZ_CP038512.1, on the reverse strand, counting down.
CCTCTCTCAACCGGGCGAGCCCCACCTCCGGCCCCTGCGGCCCAAAGACGCTGCTCCCCGCAACCAGAACCGTCGCGCCCGCGTCGGCCAGCAGGCGGGCATTCTGCGGGGTGACGCCGCCGTCCACTTCCAGTTCGGCAGCGCTGCCCAGTTCATCCAGCCAGCGGCGCACCGTGCGGATGCGCTCCACGCTCTGCGGGATGAATTTCTGCCCGCCGAAGCCGGGATTCACGCTCATCACCAGCACCAGGTCCACGTCACTCAGTACGGGCCGCACCGCCTCCAGGGGCGTGCCGGGATTGAGGCTGACGCCCGCCCGCTTGCCGAGTTCGTGGATCATGCCCACGGCGCGGTGAATGTGCGGCGTGGCCTCCACATGAACTGTCATCCCGTCCGCGCCCGCCTCCGCGAACTCGCGCAGGTAGCGTTCGGGCCGTTCGATCATCAGGTGAACGTCCATGAAGAGGGGACTGGCGCGGCGGGCAGCGGCCAGGATGGGGAAGCCAAAGGAGATGTTGGGCACGAAGAGGCCGTCCATCACGTCCACATGCACGTAATCGGCGGTCACGATCCGGTTCAGCTCCGCCCCGAGCTGGGTGAAGTCGCAGGAGAGCAGGCTGGGAGCGAGCTTCACCCGCGCCGCCCGGGAGGAGGGAGAGGCCGCTGCATCGGAGGTCACGTCCCGCAGTCTAACATTCCTCATTTAGCGGAAAGGAACGGGCACGTGGCCGCGCCTAACGCCCGTTCGTTCGCTGCGTGGCATCATGCGGGACAGACGGAGGACTTGCCATGACCCCACTCCCCGACAACGCTGCCCCTGACCTCTCCGCGTGGCCCGACCTTTCTGCCTGGCGGGCGCTGGCACAGAAGGACCTGCGCGGCGCGGCCCCCGAAACGCTGAACCGCACGACGCCCGAGGGCCTCACCCTCAAGCCGCTCTACACCCGCGCCGACCTGCCCACAGGGGCGGACACGCTGCCGGGCCTGCCCCCCTTCACGCGGGGGCCGCGCGCCACCATGTACGCCGCCCGCCCCTGGACCATCCGCCAGTACGCGGGCTTTTCCACCGCCGAGGAATCGAACGCCTTCTACCGCCGGAACCTCGCCGCCGGGCAAAAGGGCCTCAGCGTCGCCTTTGACCTCGCCACGCACCGGGGCTACGACTCCGACCACCCGCGCGTGGTGGGCGACGTAGGCAAGGCGGGGGTCGCCATCGATTCCGTCGAGGACATGAAGATTCTCTTCGCGGGCATCCCGCTCAGCGAGATGTCGGTCAGCATGACGATGAACGGGGCGGTGCTGCCGGTCCTGGCCGCCTTCATCGTGGCGGGCGAGGAACAGGGCGTGCCCCGGGCGCAACTCAGCGGCACCATCCAGAACGACATCCTCAAAGAGTTCATGGTGCGGAATACGTATATCTATCCGCCCGAGCCGTCCATGCGGATCGTCGCGGACATCATCGCCTTCACGGCGCGGGAGATGCCCAAGTTCAACTCCATCTCCATCAGCGGCTACCACTTGCAGGAGGCGGGGGCGAATGCGGCGCTGGAACTCGCCTACACGCTGGCCGACGGGCTGGAGTACGTGCGGGCCGCGCTCGCCAAGGGCCTGAGCGTGGACGAGTTCGCGCCCCGGCTGAGCTTCTTCTTCGCCATCGGGATGAACTTCTACACCGAGGTGGCAAAACTCCGGGCCGCCCGGCTGCTGTGGGACGAGATCATGGCGCGGTTCGAGCCGAAGAACCCGATGAGCCGCGCCCTGCGAACCCACTGCCAGACTTCCGGCTGGTCGCTGACCGAGCAGGACCCCTACAACAACATCATCCGGACGACGATTGAGGCGATGGCGGCGGTCTTCGGCGGGACGCAGAGCCTTCATACGAATGCCTTCGACGAGGCCATCGGCCTGCCCACCGACTTCAGCGCCCGGGTCGCGCGCAACACGCAATTGGTCATTCAGGAGGAGACGGGCATCCCGCAGGTGGTGGACCCCTGGGGCGGCTCGTACCTGATGGAGCGCCTGACGCACGACCTGGCCGACAAAGCCCGCGAACTGATGCGCGAGGTGGAGGAACTGGGCGGAATGGCCAAGGCCATCGAGGCGGGCATTCCCAAGCTCCGCATCGAGGAGTCCGCCGCGCGCAAGCAGGCCCGCATCGACCGGGGCGAGGACGTGATCGTGGGTGTGAACAAGTACCGCACCACCGACGAGACGCCCGTGGAGGTGCTGGACATCGACAACGTGGCGGTGCGTGAATCGCAGATCGCCCGACTGAACCAGGTGAAGGCCGAGCGTAACCCGGAAGCGGTGGCCCGTGCCCTCGCCGCGCTGGAGGAGGCGGCCCGCACCGGTGAGGGCAACCTGCTGGCGCTGAGCGTGGACGCGATGCGGGCCCGCGCCACCGTGGGCGAGGTCAGTGACGCGCTGGAGCGTGTGTGGGGTCGCCATCAGGCGGAAGTCCGCACCCTCTCGGGCGTCTACGCACAGGGCTACGACGGCGACGAGGGCTTCGCGGCCCTTCAGAACGAGATCGAAGCCTTTGCCGAGGCGGAAGGCCGCCGCCCCCGCATCCTGGTGGTGAAGATGGGCCAGGATGGACACGACCGGGGCGCGAAGGTCATCGCCACGGGCTTTGCCGACCTGGGCTTCGACGTGGATGTCGGCCCCCTTTTCCAGACGCCGGAGGAGGCCGCGCGGCAGGCCATTGAGAACGACGTTCACGTGATCGGCGTGAGCAGTCAGGCCGCCGGGCACAAGACGCTGATCCCGCACCTGATCGGGGCGCTGCGGGCCGAGGGGGCGGACGACATTCTGGTGGTGGCGGGCGGCGTGATTCCGCAGCAGGACTATCCGGCGCTGCGGGCGGCGGGCGTGGCGGGTATCTTCGGGCCGGGCACGCCGATCCTGAACTCCGCCCGGGAGGTGCTGGGACTGCTGCGTGCACGCCAGCCCGAGACGCCCCTCACACCCTGAGGGGAGCGTGCATGTGAAAGAACCATGAGTCTCACTCCCCAGGCTCACTCACACACAGAGGGTACAAGGGGGCATGAAGCCTCACCAGCTGATCGCCTCCCTCGCCCCCCTGCTGCTGGCCGCCGCACCTGCCCTGGCGCAGACGGCGCCGCCGCGCCAGCCGACCGCCGTGCAGGAGGCCCGCGTGCAGGTGGCGCGGGAGACGGCGCAGGTGCGGCTGCTGGAGCGCAGCGGCGCCTTGCGGTCCGCCCCCGTGGCGGCGAACTGCCTCGACCGCTCCGGTCAACCCCGCCTCAGCGTGCTGGTGGACGCCAAGGGCACGCCGCGCCTGGTGCGCTATGACCAGCGGGAACCGGACAATTCCATCGCCTTCACCGGCTACTACGACGCGGCGGGGCGTCTGCGGCTGGCGACGGGCAGCGCGTCGGGCCTCTCGGGGCTGCTGTACAACGTGACCGCCGAGTACGACCCGCGCGGACTGCTGCTCCACGAGTCCGGCACGCGCCGTCCCGGCTGGAACGCCGACCTGCGCCGCCTCGGTCGCCTCGACACCGCGGCGCTGCGCCTGGGCCGCTGCCCGGCCTGAAGCGGGGAACCGGGGCCAGGGGGCGGACGTACCTGCGACATGCGCCGCCTCCTGCCTGTTCTGCTGCCGCTGGCTCTTACCTGCGCCTCCGCGGACAGCCTGCCGCCCGTCCCCTCCCTGAAGCCAGCTCCGACAGCGCCCATCACGGCAGGATTGCGGGTCTGTTCGCAAGACGGCGTGCGTTACCGGGTGGACGGGCAGGGCCACGTGCGCTCGCTGGAGTACGGGCACCGTTACCCCGACAATGTCCTGCATGTCACGCAGAGTTATGACCGGGCCGGAAGGCTCACCGGGGTCACGATCCGGCAGACGGGTTTTGCCGGACGGGTGCTGGACCTGCGCGGCAGCTTTGATGCCCGTGGGCGGCTGGTGAAGGAAAGCGGTTACCGGGCGCCGGGAGTGACGGCCTCGCTGCGTTCCTACCTGCGCCCCGTGCCCCAGCGGGTGAAGTGCTGACCCTGGGAATGCCAGCGTGAGGCTCAACCCCTCTCCCTCCCCGTGGGCGGCGCGGGTTGCCAGCCGGGCGGGCCGAACAGGTAGCCCAGGCGGTCACGCCAGGTCCGTGCCGCCCGCACGTCGCGCCACAGGGCGGCGAACTCGTGGAAAGCGACCGTCACGGGGTTGTGGGTGTGGATGTTGTGGACCAACCCGTACCGGACGCGCTCGGTTTCGGGCTGGAAGGTGCCGAGCAGCCGGTCCCAGATGATCAGGATGCCCGCGTAGTTGCGGTCGAGATACAGGGGATTGCTGCCGTGGTGGGCGCGGTGGTGGCTGGGGGTGTTGAGGGCGGCCTCGATCCAGGCATGCAGCCGCCCGACGCGCTCGGTGTGGACAAAAAACTGGTACAGCAGGTTCCAGCTCTGCGCCAGCAGCACCATCCACGGCTCGAAGCCCAGCAGCGGCAGCAGCAGCCAGAAGGGCAGCGCGGTCATCGGCACCCAGGTCTGGCGCAGCGCCGTGGAGAAGTTGTAGTGCTGGCTGGAGTGGTGGACGACGTGCGACGCCCAGAACAGCCGGACCTCGTGGCTGACGCGGTGAAACCAGTAGTAGGCGAAGTCGTCCAGAAAGAACAGCAGCACCCAGGCCCACCAGGCGTGGGCGGGCATCCGCAGCGGCGTGAGCGTGTAGAGCGCCGCGTAGAGGGTCACGACCACGCCCTTCCACACCACGTTGACCAGCACGTTCCCGATGCCCATGCTCAGGCTGGTCAGGGTGTCCGCCGTGCCATAGCCGGGGTAGTTGTGCCCCGCCGCCTCGTCCTTCTCGCGCAGGAAGAAGTAGGCGGCCCACTCCAGCACCAGCGAGAGGATGAAGAAGGGAACGGCCTTCTGGATCAGGTCAAACACGGGGAGCCTTCTCTCCCTCCTGCGCCTGCTGCCAGAGCCTCAGGCTGTCGGCGGCGACCTCCCGGGCGAGGTGGGCGGCCTCGTCGGCGTCACCCCGCCGCGCGGCCTCACGCAGTTCGGCGTAGTAGCGGCGCGAGCGGGCGCGGCGCTCGGGAGAAGCAAAGTAAACTGCTCCCGCCGCCGCGAATACGCCCCGGAAACTGCCCAGCAGCATCGGGGCCAGCGCGTTGCCGCTCAGCCGGGCCACCGCGCTCTGCACCCGCCAGTCGAAGGACGCCCAGACGGCGGCGTCATCTTCCCTCTCGCGGGGAACCTCGGCCAGCAGGTCGGCCAGTTCGGCGGCGGCGGCCGGGCAAGCGACAGCGGCGGTGGTCCAGTGGGGCAGCAGTGCGGCGCGCAGGTCCAGCAGATCGGGAATCAGCCCGTTCAGCCCGCCGCGCGCGGCCAGGTGCGCCAGGACAGTCAGGCCGCCCTCGCGGGGGTCGCGGGCCAGGGTGGATTTGCCCTGCCGGATGTCCAGCAGGCCGTCGCGGGCCAGGCGTTGCAGGGCCTCGCGCAGCGTGGGGCGGGTCACGCCCAGTTCGGCGGCCAGTTCGCGCTCGGCGGGCAGGGCGGTGCCGGGGGGATAGTGACCGTCCAGCAGGCGGGCCAGCAGAACCTCCTCGGCGTGAAGGGCGGGGCGGCGGGGCAGGGTCATGGGGGAAGCTCCCTTCTGAAAAGCAGGTCAGAGGTCTGACCAGAATGAACAGATTTTTTCTCCCTCTCCCCTTGCGGGGGACTTGCAAAGCTGCGGAGCAGACCGGTACAGCTCCGCAGGAGAGGGTTGAGGAGGGGGGTGACGGGTGAGGCACGCCCTCGTGCCAGACGAGAAAAACGGTTCTGCGCGCCCTGCCTGTAATGGCGTTCAAGGGGGAGGAGCGAAAAAAGTCCTGCTGCACGCGCCCTCTTTCTGAATCACGTCCGTCCTCAGCCCTAACCCGAAGGCAGCGTGCGTTCCATCTGGCGCAGCAGCCAGGCACTGAAACGGGGAGCAGGGCGGCCGTAGGGCGGAAAGCTCAGTTGAGTGGGGCTGAGGGCCGCCTCGTGCAGCACGGCGCGTTCGTGGCTGAAGGCGCGGAAGCCGTACTCGCCGTGGTAGCTGCCCATCCCGCTGGGGCCGATGCCGCCGAAGGGCAGGTTCGGGTTGGTGAGGTGAACGACGGTTCCATTGACCACCAGGCCGCCGCTGCGCGTCTCGCGGCGCACCTGCTCGGCCTCGTCCGGGTCGCGGGTGAAGACGTACAGGGCCAGCGGCGTATCCAGCCGCCGCACCAGCGCCAGCGCGTCTTCCAGGTCGCGGTAGGGCAGGATGGGCAGGACCGGGCCGAAGAGTTCCTGGCGCATCAGCGGCATCTCGGGCGTGACGTGCGTGACCAGCGTGGGCGAGATGAAGCGTTTCCCGGCGTCGAACTGCCCGCCGCACACCACCCGCGCCCCGGCCTCCACGCTTTCGCGGGTCAGACGCTCCAGCCGCTGCACGCTCGCAGCGTCCACCAGCCGCCCGAAATCCTTCAGCGTGTCGGGGCCGGACCCGTAACGGCGCCTGACCACCTCCCGCAGCCGCTCCACGAACCCGTCATGCTGCGCCTCCGGCACCAGCACGTAGTCGGGAGCCACGCAGGTCTGCCCCGCGTTCAGGAACTTGCCCCAGCCGATGCGTTCGGCGGCGAGGTGAAGGTCGGCCCCTTGCCCGAGAATGGCCGGACTCTTGCCGCCCAGTTCCAGCGTGACCGGCGTGAGGTTCTGCGCGGCGGCCTCCATCACCCGGCGCCCGATCTCACCGCTGCCCGTGAAGAAGATGTGGTCGAAGGGCAGGCGGGTCAGCGCCTCCGCCACGTCCGGGCCGCCCTCCACCACGGCGACGAGGTGCGGTTCGAAGACCTCCTCCAGCAAGGCACGCAGCGCATGGCCCGTCGCGGGCGCCTTCTCGCTGGGTTTGAGAATGACGGTGTTCCCCGCCGCGAGGCTGGCGACCAGCGGCGCGAGCGCGAGGTTCACCGGGTAGTTCCAGGGACTGAGAATCAGCGTCACGCCGCGGGCTTCGGGCACCACCCGGCTGCGCGAGCCGAGCAGCGTGGCGGGCGTCGCTACCGGTCGGGGCCGCATCCAGCGTGGCAGGTGGGCGACGGCGTGGTTCAATTCCCCGACCACGGAATGCAGCTCGGTGATTTCGGCCTCGGCGCGGCTCTTGCCCAGGTCGGATGCGAGGGCCTCCGCCAGCCTGACCCGATGCCGGTTGATCGCGTCTCGCAGGCGGCGCAGGATGGCCTGTCGCGGGGCAGCGTCCGTCTGCGCCATCCGCAGGCGGTGTGCCCGCTGCGCCTCGAAGATGGCCTGAATGTCGCCGGGAACAGGCGGTGACGAAGTGGTGTTCATAGTCCTCCACAAGTGGTCTGACCAGTTGGAATGGGGGCAGTATACACCGCCGTGGCGCTAAGCTGGCCGGAGGTACGCTGCCCCGCCGCCTTCCCTATGCCTCACCCCCTCGCTGCCCCTCTCCTCTCCGGCAACCGCCGCGCCCTCGCCCGCGCCATCACCCTCAGCGAAAGCACCCGCACCGACCATGAGGCGCAGGCGCAGGCGCTGCTGGCCGAAGTCCTGCCCCACGCGGGAAAGTCGGTGCGGGTGGGCCTGACGGGCGTACCGGGGGTCGGCAAAAGCACCTTTATCGAGGCACTGGGCACCTGGCTGGCCGACGCCGGGCACCGGGTCGCCGTGCTGGCGGTGGACCCCAGCAGCGCGCGCACCGGCGGCAGCATCATGGGCGACAAGACGCGGATGCCCCGGCTGACCGTCCACGAGGGCGCCTTTATCCGCCCCAGTCCCAGCGGCGGCACGCTGGGCGGGGTGGCGCGGCGCACCCGCGAGGCGATCACGCTCTGCGAGGCGGCGGGCTATGACGTGATCCTGGTGGAAACGGTCGGCGTGGGCCAGTCCGAGACGCAAGTGGCGGCCATGACCGACCTTTTCCTGCTGCTGGCGCTGCCCAACGCCGGGGACGAGCTTCAGGGCATCAAGCGCGGGATCATGGAACTGGCCGACCTGTGCGTGGTGAACAAAGCGGACACCGATCCCAAAGCGGCCACCCGCGCCCAGACGGAACTCACGGCCGCCCTCAAACTCCTGACCCCGAAGGGCGTACCCTGGCGACCGCGGGCGCTCCAGGCTTCCGCCCTGACCGGGGCAGGCATCCCCCAGGTGTGGGAGGCGGTGGGCGCCTACCGGCAAGCGGTGGACGTGGCCGCCAAACGCCGCGCCCAGACCGCCCTCTGGTTCGACGACCTGCTGCGCGAGGCGGCGTGGCGGGCGTTTCAGGCCGGGCTGGACACGGAAAAGCTGCGGGCACTGCGCGCGGAAGTGCTGGCAGGCAATCTGACGCCAGTGCAGGGCGTCCAGAGGCTCCTCTCCCCTACCCAGGCATAAAAAGAAGGACCGTACCTCGCTGAGGCAGCCCTTCTTTTGCTGACGGCCGACCGCTACTTGATGTTGCCGTTCAACCCCCTGGGATAGAAGCCGCCCATATGCGCGCCGGGGGCGAGGTACACGATATTCAGCACCTCGCGGGGAGTGCGGTGGTAGGCCGCGCCGTGCGCGTCGGTCGGCGCGATGACGGCCCCCTGCGCGTTGCTGAGGCCCGCGTCCTTGCCGCCGCCGACCTTGCCGCGCAGGGCACTGATCGCGTCCACGACCTGCCCGACGTACAGGCCCGCCGCTGCCGGTTCGTAGCGGTGCTGGAACAGCAGGGTGCGGATGGCGCCCGCGTGATAGGCCTCGGTGGCGAGGATGCCCGCCGCCGCCTGGAGGTAGGCGGGGTTGGTGATGAGGGTCGCCGCGCCGTTGTAGGCCGTGACGCCCACGTCCTCGAAGATGAAGGCGCCGTGCAGGAAGAACAGGTCGTTCGCGTAGGGATTGAAGCCCCGGATCTTGCCCCCGCTCGCGGCCCGGCCCGCCGCGTCGAAGGCGCCCGCGAGGTCGAGGGCCGGGCGGGGAACGGCGGCCTTGCCCAGCGCGGCGTGCAGGAACTTGACGTGCTGGAATTCATCCTCGGCGATGTCGCGCACGTAGGCCTGCACGTTCCCGTCCTTGAACTGCATCCCCCGGGCGCGGTCGAGGCTCTCCGGCAGCCGGATGTCCGCCCCGCCGCCGATGGCGCGCAGTTCGTCGACGCGGCCCACGGCGGCCAGGTAGAAGGCCGCCTCCAGGTATTCGAGGTTCAGCGCGAAATTCAGCACGTCCGCGTCGATATCCTTCGCGGGCGCGGCCAGCGCGGGGGACCCGGCGAGGCCGAAGGCGGCGACGCCCAGGCCGAATTTGCCGAGCGTGCCCAGGGCGGCGCGGCGGTCGAGGGGCGGGGTGTCGAGGGTCTGGGGGGCGGGCGTCTCGTGATCGTGGCTCATAGGGGTTCCTCCGGTGAAGGTCAGCGCGGCTGCGTTCTGACCGGTTCAACAGGCTCTATGCACTCCGGAAGAGTTTGGATGACCTGCCCCCCAGCGCCCCCATCGAGAAGGGCCAGGCGACGTTCACCCTCACGCTGAAAAGGCCGCCCCACCTGCGGGACGGCCTGACGGACCACTTCAACTTCAGGACGTGGAGAGGGCCGCCGGTTCGCCTTCCGGGTGCGGCAGTGGTTCACCCAGATCGGCAGCCGGTGCGGGACGGCGCAGGAACAGGGCCAGGACCACCGCGAGAACCGCGATGCCCGCCGCCACACCGAACGCGGCTTGCAGACCCGCCGTCTGGGCCGGGAGCGGAGCGGCGCCGTCCCGGAGGAGCGCGGCGGTGCGGCCCGTCATCACCGTGATCAGCAGGGCGGTTCCGGCACCACCCGCCACCTGTTGCAGCGTGCTCAGGAGGGCGCTGCCATGCGAGTAGAGGTGCACCGGCAGCGCCCCGAGGCCACTCGTGAACAGGGGCGTGAAGAGCAAGGCCAGCCCCACGCTCAGCACGAGGTGCAGGGTCAGCAGCGTCCAGACGGACGTGTCCGCCGTAATGCTGCCCAGCCGCCAAAGCGTAAAGGCCAGCAGCGCGGCACCCGGAGGAGCCAGCCAGGCGGGGCCGGAGCGGTCATACAGTTTCCCCACGCCGGGCGCCAGCAGGCCCATCAGGAGGCCGCCCGGCAGCAGCAGCAGCCCGGTCTGGAGCGACCCCAGGCCGCGAATGTTCTGGAGGTAGAGGGGCAGCAGAATCGCGCCGCCGAACAGGGCCAGCATGGCGACCATCATCAGCACGGTGGCCAGCGTGAACATCGGGAACCGGAAGGCCCGCAGGTCCAGCAGCGGAGCGCCCCGCCGCCCCAGGACGAGCTGCCGCCAGGTGAACAGCGCCAGGCTGACGACCCCGACCAGCAGCGGGGCGCTGACCGCCGGACTCCCCAGCCCCGCCGGGGTGGTCCCGACGCGGCTCAGCGCGTACACCACGCCGCCGAACCCCAGCGCCGAGAGCGGCACCGACAGCACATCAAGGGTCAGGCGCCGCGGCTCACCGACATTCACCAGCGCGCGTGCCCCGTAGGCCAGCACCGCCAGGGCGATGGGCAGCACGAACAGGAACAGGAAGCGCCAGGACAGCGCCTGGAGAATCAGGCCGGAGATGGTCGGCCCGGTGGCCGGAGCGACGGAAATCACGATGCTGATGTTGCCCATCACGGCGCCGCGCCGCTCGGGCGGCACCAGCGTGAGGACGGTGGTCATCAGCAGGGGCAGCATGATCGCCGTCCCCGAGGCCTGGACGATGCGGGCCAGCAGCAGCACCGGAAAGCCGGACGCGAGGCCCGCCAGCAGCGTTCCCGCGCAGAACAGCAGCATGGCGCTGAAGAATACGCGGCGGGTGCTCAGGCGTTGCAGCAGGAACCCGGTGACCGGAATCACCACCGCCATCGTGAGCATGAAGGCGGTGGAGAGCCACTGCACGGTGGCGGCGTCCACCCGCAACTCGGTCATCAGCCGGGGCAGCGCCACATTCAGGATCGTCTCGTTCAGGATCACCACGAAGGTGGCGATCAGCAGAATCAGGATCACGGCGCGGTCGCGGGGGGACAGGGGGGCGGGTGGGGTGGGGGGTATCAAGGTCTGACCTCATTTCCTGTTGGGGAGGCGGGCCTCAGTCACCTCTCGGGGCGGCGTTCTGAAGGGACAGCCGTGGGCCCAGAGCCATCCCTCTGGTCTATCGCGTTCAGGGCAGGGAAACGGCACACTCCGCATTGGCTATGAGATCACCCGAGTCAACCCGGATGGGCAGGCGCCTGTCGGACGAACCTGCCCGGTGTCCGTTACAGCCTCCTCCCCGCACGGCGGCAGGAAGCCGGGTGAAGGCCGGTCCCTCAGCCCAGGAAGCCTCCCCAGGAGAACAGGCCCGCCGTCCCGACTCCCCCCAGAAGATGTTCTGGGCCTTCTTGAGCTGAAGGTCAGGCGCTGAGGTGAACGGCTCGCTGGTGCCGCTCAGGCAAGGTTCCGGATGGGCGTGGGGCTGCCTGCTGGCCTGCTGGGTCATGCATTCCCTCCTGTTGGCACGGCGACTTCAGCCGCTGCTGTTCGCGGCGGCACCTTTCCCTTTCGGTCAGACCCTCAGCACTGGAACGTCAGGCTCCCGCCCTTCAAGGTCTTCCTCCTGCCTTCTCCTGAGAATGGGGGGGGCGGTGCGCGCCCGGAAGCACGCAGGAGACGGGAGAAACCAGCTCAGTCTCGAAATCCGTCTTGTGGATTTAGTTTACAACAGAATGAATCCGAATCGCAACCTTCTGCTCAATGTCTGCTGACCATCTGGCCGTATCCAACGCTGGGCAGAACCGGAGCCCCTCGGCTCATACCCTCCCCAGCAGCCGCGTCAGGATCACGTGATGGTCTTCGTGAAAGCGGCGCGGCAGGGCCAGCGCGCGGGCGAGTGGCACGGGACGGGAAGGAAAGACCCCGGGCGGCGGACCCAGCCACACGTGCGCGGCGGTCGGGGCGACCAGGGCGCGGGCCGGGTGGTCGAACACCGCGTCGGCGGGGACAGCGGGCCGCTCGCCGGGCGGGAGAACACGGCCCGGCAGTTCCCACAGGCCGTGCCCGATGGGGCCCCGGCGGGTGTGCAGCCAGACCTGTTCCGCCTGCACGTGCAGCCAGCGTTCCTCTTGCAGATGGGCGCCGGGCGGAAGGGCCGCGCGGGCCGTCTCCACCGCCGCCCATTCCGCTTGCAGGCGGACGAAGGCGGGCGTCCGGGCAAAGCGGGTCAGAAAGGCGCGCACAGCCTGCGGCACGCTCTCGGGCAGGGGCCGCCTGGTCAGCCAGGCCGCGCGCAGGTCGGTGGCGTTCAGGCCGGGCACCTCGGGCGCGGGCAGACGTTCCCAGCCGGGGAACCAGCGCAGATAGGAAGTGCTGGCGTCCTTTTCGAAGCCGACGAGCAGGACGGGGACTTCCGGACCGAACACCTCCGCCGCTGCGGCGCGCACGTCCGCCGCCCACAGGTCCGCGTCGAAGCGGTCGGGCAGGGGGCGGAAGAGCACCCGGCCCCGCCGCACCCCGGCTTCACGCAGGGCGGCCCCGAACATCGCCGCACGTTCCGGTGCGCTGAAGGGATTGCGGATGCTGCGGGCGAGGTTCGCGCTGCCCAGCAGGACCAGCACGCGGGAGGCGCGCTTCAGGGCGTGCAGGACGGTCGCCACGTGGGCCGCGTGTGGCGGTTGAAAGCGGCCCACGAAGACGGCGGCGGGCGCGAGCGGTGCGCTCATGCCCCCGTGTGCGCGCGCAACGCCTCCGCCACGCGGTCACGCAGCCCGGCCACGTCGTCCCCCAGGCCCACCCGGTAGATGTGGGGGTTGAGGGCACGGCGGGTGCCTTCCGGGAGCCGGGCGAGGTCGGCGCGGGCGCGGGCCTGGGCCTGCTGAAGCGTCTCCGGCGTGCCGGTGCGCCGCCCGCCTTCCAGCACCACCTCACGCGCGTTCTGCCAGGTCAGGCCGCCGGGCAGGCGCGAGAAGCGCAGGGGGTTGGTGGGATCGCTGACGCGCTCGCCCTCGCGGGGCGCTCCGCCCAGCGTCAGCACGTCCAGGGCGTACTCGCCGTCCTCGCCTACAGCCCGCCACACCTGCTTGACGCCGGGGAGGCTGGATTTGGCGGGGTCGCCCGTCAGTTTCATCTTGGGCACGCCGCCGAGCTGGGCGAGCTTGAAGACGCCGCCCAGCGCCCCGCCGCCCTCGCCGCCCGCCGTCGCCAGTTGCGTGCCGACGCCGTACACGTCCACCCGGCCGCCCTCCGCGATCACCGAGGCGATCACCGATTCGGACAGGTCGTTGCTTGCCACGATCTTTACTTCTGGGAAGCCTGCCGTGTCCAGCGCCGCGCGAATCCGGCGCGACAGGTACGCGAGGTCGCCGCTGTCGAGCCGCACGCCGCGCAGTTCATGGCCCGCCGCGCGCAGTTCCCGCGCCACCGTCAGCGCGTTGGGCAGGCCGCTGCGGAGCGTGTCCACCGTGTCGAGGAGCAGCGTGGTGCTGTCGGGGTACAGCGCGGCGTAGGCCCGGAAGGCCGCGAGTTCGTCGGGGAAGCTCTCCACCCAGGCATGGGCATGCGTGCCGGTCAGGGGCAGGCCGAATTCCCGCCCGGCCTCCACGTTGCTGGTGCCCACCGCGCCGCCCACAAAGGCCGCCCGCGCCGCACTGACGGCCCCGTTCGGCCCCTGCGCCCGCCGCGCCCCGAACTCGACGATCTGGCCGCCGTGGGGACTCGCCTCCGCCGCCAGGACGCAGCGGGCGGCCTTCGTCGCCACCAGCGTCTGGAAGTTGAGGGTGTTCAGCAGCGCCGTCTCGACCAGTTGCGCCTCCCACAGCGGCGCGGTAACGGTCAGCAGCGGTTCGTGCGCGAACACCACGCTGCCCTCGCGGAAGGCCGTGACGCGCCCCGTGAACTTCCAGCCGCGCAGCGCCGTAAGGAAATCCGGCCTGAAGAGGCCCAGCGACTCCAGGTAGGCGAGGTCGCCCCCCGTGAAGCGCAGGCGTTCGAGCAGGTCCAGGGCCGGTTCCAGTCCCGCCCACACCGCGAAGCCCCCGTGAAAGGGCGGCCTGCGGAAGTACAGGTCGAAGACCGCCTCCTCCCGGTGCAGGCCGTAGGCGAAGTAGCCCTGCATCATCGTGAGCTGGTAGAGGTCGGTGAACAGGGCCGATGGGGCGGGGGGTGAGGCCGTCGCGGTCATGCGCCATTCTCCGGCAACACAGTCTCCGGCATCAGCGTCTCCGGCAGCTTCCGCCCGCGTGTCTCGACCCCGATCCCCCAGGCGCAGACGGCGGCCACGGCGAAGCAGGCGGCAAAGAGGGTCAGGGCCACGCCCAGTTGCCCGGTCAGCAGCAGCGCCCCGACGCTGGGCGACAGCACGCTGGCAAGCCGCGCCATGCCGCTCACGAAGCCCATGCCGGTCGTGCGGAGCGGTGTGGGAAACAGTTCGGGCGTGTAGGCGTACAGCGCCCCCCACGCCCCCAGCAGCGCGAACGACAGCAGCGCGGAGGTCAGCAGGACCGCGGAAGGCGTCCCGGCCAGCAGGAAGAGGTACGCCCCCAGCGCCGACACGGCGAGGTACCCGACCAGCGTGGCGCGCCGCCCCACCTTCTCCACCAGATACGCGGCCAGCACGTACCCCGGAAGCTGCGCCAGCGCCAGCAGCAGCGTCGTGCGGTAGACCGCCCCGAGGTCCAGCCCCTGTGCCCGCAGGTACGACGGCAACCACGAGAAGATGCCGTAGTACCCCAGGCTGAGGCCGAACCAGACCAGCGCGAGCAGCACGGTGCGGCGGCGCAGCACTCCCTGGAAGAGGGCGGCGGGCGTCGCACGTGGGGCGGGCGGAGGTGGGAGCAGCGGCGCGTCGGGGAGCAGGGTCCCGTTCGCCCGCGCAACCCGCAGGAGGGCCCCCCGCGCTTCCGGCTCCCGCCCCCGCACCAGCAGCGAGCGCGGCGAGTCGGGAATCCCCAGTCGGGCCAGCAGACCGACCACGCCCGGCAGTGCGGCCAGGCCGAGCAGCCAGCGCCACGCCTCGGCCGGTTCAAAGAGGGTGCTCAGCCACCACGCCAGCGCCGCCACCACCACCGTCCCCAGCGCCCAGAAGCTTTCGAGGTACACCAGAAAACGGCCCCGCCACGCCGTCGGCACGAATTCGGCCATCATCGCGTAGTCCACCGGCAGCGTCCCGCCGATGGCAAAGCCCGTCAGGAAGCGGGCGGCGAGCAACCACGTCACCCCCGGCGCGAAGGCGCCAGCCAGCCCGAACACCACCCCCAGCGAGACGGTCGTCAGAAAGACGGCCCGCCGTCCGACCCGGTCGGCCAGCCAGCCCCAGAACACCGCGCCGACCAGCATCCCGGCGAAGGTGGCGGTCAGCAGCCAGGTGGCGTCCGCCGACCCCCGCGCCAGTCCGAACGCGGCGCTGATGCCCGGCAGCGCGAAGCCCATCAGGAGGACTTCCATCGCGTCCGCCGCCCAGGTCAGTCCGCAGATCGCCAGCAGCCGCCACTGAAAGCGGCCCAGGCCCAGGCGGTCAATCGCATCATCGAGGGGAACAGCCTTTGGTATGGCAGTCATGACGTTGCGAGTGTACGTGACAGGAAGCACAAGGGGGCAGCAACCTGTTCAGGGACAGGGGGGCAACTGGCGCGGTGAGTTCAGGACGGACTTCAGGACGCCCGGCCCCTCCAGCCCCGCGGCGAAACCCCATGAAATACTCCCCCCATGTCCACCCTCCGCGACCGCATCCGCCAGGAACTCCACGTGCAGCCCGAGATCGACCCAGGGGCCGAGGTCGAACGCCGGGTGTCCTTTCTGGTGAACTACCTCAGGAGCACGCCCGCGCGGGGCTTCGTGCTGGGCATCAGCGGCGGGCAGGACAGCACCCTGGCCGGGCGGCTGGCCCAGCTCGCCGCCGAACGGGTCCGGGCCGGGGGCGGCGACGCGGCCTTCCTCGCGGTGCGCCTCCCCTACGGCGTGCAGGCCGACGAGGCCGACGCGCAGACCGCCCTGGCCTTTATCCGGCCCGACCGGACGGTGACGGTGAACATCAAGGCCGCGGCGGACGCGAGCGCGGCAGCGGCAGCGGAGGCGCTGGGCACAGAACTGCGCGACTTCGTGCGCGGCAACATCAAGGCGCGCGAGCGGATGGTCGCGCAGTACGCCCTGGCCGGGCAGGAAAACATGCTGGTGGTGGGCACCGACCACGCGGCGGAGGCGCTGACCGGCTTTTTCACCAAGTACGGCGACGGCGGCGTGGACCTGACGCCCCTCACCGGCCTGACCAAGCGGCAGGGCGCGCAGCTCCTCGCGTTCCTGGGCGCCCCGGAAAGCACCTGGCGCAAGGTGCCCACCGCCGACCTGGAAGACGACCGCCCCGGCCTCCCTGACGAGGCGGCGCTGGGCGTGACCTACCCGCAGATCGACGCCTATCTGGAGGGCCGCGACGTATCCCCGGAAGCGGCGGCGAGGCTGGAAAGGCTGTACCTCGCCACCCGGCACAAGCGGGCGCTGCCGATCACGCCTTTTGACGGGTGGCCCTTTGAGGAACAGACCTCACACGAAAGCGGGTCTAACGGTCAAAAGGTCTAACCGCTCGAAGCCTCGTCTTGCTCTGGCCTCTCTGGCCTCTCTGGCCGTTGGACCGTTCGACGGTTAGACGCTTCTTACCGCTTTTGCCGGAAATTTACCGGCGCTCAACGTTCGTTCCACTCCTTCTCCGCCTCGCGCTTGATGGGATTGTCGCGGGTAATGGCCGTCTCGACGCTCGCGCCCAGCACGCCCTGATTGTTGGTGCTCGGGCCGGGCAGGAGGCGGTTGGTGAGGGCCATCACGTCGGCGGTGAGCTGCGGGGCGAGGGCCTCTGCGTAACGGAGCATCAGCGCGGGGCCGCCGATCATCGCCTCGGCGTCACCGCGCCGCAGGGCGTTCACGATGCGGCGGGCGGCCTTGTCCGCATCCAACGATACGAATGGGAAATTGTCGAGGGTGGCAAACAGCGCGTATTCCTTCTTCTGCTGGCCCTTCACTTCCGCGTGGCGGGCACTGCCGGTCCGCATCAGCGAGGGGCAGACGGTGGTGACGCCCACGCCTTCGCGGGCGAATTCGGCGCGCAGGGCCTGGCCCAGCCCCGTCACCGCGAACTTGCTGAAGGAGTAGGGGGCGAGGTGGGGCACCGCCACCTTCCCGCCGATGGACGCGACGATCAGCACGCGGCCCCGCGCGGCGCGCAGCAGCGGCAGGGCGGCGCGGGTCAGGCCCAGGACAGCGAAGGCGTTCACCTCCATGATCTCGCGGAAGTCCTCCTCGGTCATGTTCTCCAGCGGTCCCACCTGGATCAGCCCCGCACTGTGCACCAGCACATCCAGGCCGCCGTACACGCGGGCGGTTTCCTCAACGGCCCGCAGGAGGTCGGCCTTCACGGTCACGTCACCGGTGACGGTGTGAACGGTGGCCCCTTCCGCCCGCAGGTCCGCCGCCGCGCGGGCCAGTTCGCCCTCGTCGCGGGCCAGCAGCATCACCCGCGCCCCGCGCGCGGTGAACTCGCGGGCGAGGGCCAGGCCCAGACCCCGCGAGCCACCCGAGATCAGCACGCTCTTGCCGCCCAGGTCATAGGGCGCTTTCAGGACACGCCGGGCCGCGAGGGCACTGAGGCCAGCCGCCAGCATCAGACGTTTCGGGAGTCGCATACCCTGAGTGTGCCTGTCCCGGCCGCCAGGAATCCTTAAAGTGAAGGCATGACCAACCCTTCACCGACCCTGTTCGAGCGCATCATCGCCCGCGAGCTGCCCGCCGACGTGGTGTACGAGGACGACCGTTACATTGCCATCCGCGACATCGCGCCCAAAGCGCCGATTCACCTGCTGGTCATCCCCAAAAAGGTCACCGCCCGCGTGGACGAGATCACCGATCCCATCGAGATGGGCGACCTGTGGCTGACCGCCGTGAAGGTGGCGCGGCAGCACGCGGGCGACTACCGGATGGTCGTGAACTGCGGGCCGGGCGGCGGGCAGTTGGTCTTCCACACCCACATCCACATCCTGGCGGGGTGGGACGGCAGCCCGGAGAGCGACGTCCAGTGAGCGGGCGGCCCTTTGACGCCGTCCTCTTCGATCTGGACGGCGTGCTGGTGGACAGCGAACTGCTGGGCAATACCGTCTGGGTCGAATTGCTGGCCGAACACGGGCTGACGCTGGACCGGGCCGCCTTCATGGCGCGGGCGGTGGGCGGCACGCACCGGGCGCTCTTCGACTGGCTGCGCGCCGAACACGGCTGGGAGCAGCCGGGGGACTTTCTGCCCGAACTGGACGCCCGGCTGGCCCGGGCCTTCACGGCCACCCCTGCCATCGAGGGCGCCGCGGATACCCTGCGCGCGCTGAGAGCGGCGGGCCTCCCCTTCGCCGTCGCCAGCAACAGCCTGCGCGAGAGGCTCCACCTGAAACTGGCGGCGGCGGGTCTGAGCGAACTGGTGGGCCAGCACGCCTACCATCCGGCAGATGTGGGAGGGCGGGGCAAGCCCCTGCCGGACCTGTACCTGCACGCGGCGGCGGCACTCGGCGTCTCCCCGGCCCGCTGCCTCGTCGTGGAAGACAGCGTGACGGGTTTGACGGCGGGGGTGGCGGCAGGCGCGACGGTGTGGGGCCTGCTGGCGGGCGGCCACGTCCACCCGGATGGGGCTCAGGCCTTGCTCGAAGCGGGGGCGGCGCGGGTGCTGGGCACGCATGCCGAACTGCGGGAGGCGCTGGGGGTGGGCGTGCCGGTGTGAGGGGCCTTGCCCCCCCCGCCCGCCGTAAGATGACCCATGACGGACACCGCTCCAAAGGCCATGAGCGAGGCCGAATATCTCCGCACCGAGCGCGAGAGTCCCTACAAGCGGGAATACGTGGGGGGGTTCGTGTACCCGCTGCATGCCCAGGCGGGGGCGAGCGGGGAACATACGCGGATCAGCATGAACATTGGCGGGCACCTCTACCCCGATGCCATGCGCCAGGGCTGCCGCCTCTACCAGTCCGACATGCAGCTCTACAGCCCCGGCAGCAAGAGTTACTTCTACCCGGACGTGATGCTGGTGTGCGGCGGCGAGCCACCCGACCGCTACTACGAAACCTCGCCCTGCCTCCTCGTGGAAGTTCTCTCGGGCAGCACGGCCCACAACGACCGGCGCACCAAGTACCAGACGTACACGGCGGTTCCCACCCTCCAGACCTACCTGATCGTCTCGCAGGACGAGCGGCATGTGGTGGAGTACCAGCGCACGGACGGGGGCTGGCAGATGCGCGAGCATCGCGGGGAGGGACAGGTGGAGGTGCCCTGCCTGGGACGCACCCTCACGCTGGACGAGATGTACCGGGGCGTGCTGTAAGAGAACGGCCTGTCATGCCATCGGCAATTCGACCATCCCGCCGGGCAGTTCCCCGTCGCCCTTCCCCTCCATCCGCGCGGTCACGGCCAGCCCGGTCGGTGTCTGCGCCAGGCCGCCTTCCGCCGTCTCGCGGAGTTCGGGGGGCATCATGCGGCCCACCGAGGCCATCGCGCCCAGCACCTCGTCGGGGGGGATAAAGGATTCGAGCTGCGCGAGGGCCAGTTGCGCCGCGCTGATGGCGTGAACGGCGTAGAAG
The DNA here is from genome assembly GCF_004758605.1 of Deinococcus metallilatus. Taxonomy (NCBI): domain Bacteria; kingdom Thermotogati; phylum Deinococcota; class Deinococci; order Deinococcales; family Deinococcaceae; genus Deinococcus; species Deinococcus metallilatus. Next base: position 1,008,973 of record NZ_CP038512.1, on the reverse strand, counting down.
GCGTTGCGGCTCACGCAGGGCACCTCCACGTAGCCGCCCACCGGATCGCACACCAGGCCGATGGTGTTCATCAGCGCGAGGGAGGCAGCATGGACACAGGCGCGTGGCGTGCCGCCCAGCAGTTCGGTGACGGCGGCGGCGGCCATCGCGGCGCTTGAGCCGATCTCGGCCTGGCAGCCGCCCGCCGCGCCGGAGATGAACATGCGCTTGCTGATCGCCTTGCCCACCCCGGCGGCCAGAATCAGCGGGTCCACCAGCCGCTCGTCGGGAATCCCCAGGTGGTCGGCCACGCCGATCAGGGCGCCGGGAATGGTGCCCGCGCTGCCCGCCGTCGGCGCGGCGACGATGCGGCCCATCCGGGCGTTCTCCTCGTTCACGGCCATCGCGTAGGCCTGCACGCGCCTCAGCAGCGGGGCATTCAGCACGTCGGGCGCGTCCCACAGGCCCTTGGCGTTCCAGCCCACCATGCCGGTGATGCTTTTGGCGTCGCTCTTGAGGCCGCGTTCGATGCTGGCGCGCATCTCCCCGATACGGCGGGCCATCTCGGCGCGGATGTCTTCGGGGTTCAGCCCGGTTTCCTGGCAGTCCTGCGCCAGCACCCAGGCGGAGGCCGGAGCGGGGGCGTTCATCAGTTCTTCGAGGGTCATGGAGTCTCCTGCGGAGGGTCTAACTGTCTAACGGTCTGACTGTCTAAAGGCAAAAGCTGCGGTCCGGCGGGGAGACGGTTTGACCGTCAGACCTTGAGACAGCGGCGCCAGCCGCTACCCATCCATCAACTTGGGCAGCAGCCGCACCCAGTTGGTATCGGGCCAGTGGTTGAAAAAGGCGAGGGCCTGTTCGCTGAGGGGCGCGTCGAGTTCGATGGCGAGGAGGGCCTGGCCGCCGCGGTTCTCGCGGGTGCAGGTGAGGGCGGCGATGTTCACGCCGTCGGCGGCGATGGTGGTGGCGATGCGGGCGATCATGCCCACCGCGTCGGTGTAGCGGAGGAGGACGGTGGGGCTGGCGCCGCTGAAGTTCACGCCCAGACCCTGCACCTGGGTCACCTGGATCACGCCGCCCCCTGTCGAGCTGCCCTGCACGGTCACGTGTTGTGTGTCGCCGTGCAGATCGATATGGGCGGTGTTGGGGTGAACGTCCCCCAGGTCCACGTCCTTGAATTCGACGCTCAGGCCCGCCGCCTGGGCCTCCTCGAAGGCGTGAGGCAGGCGGGGGTCGTCGGGAGAAAAGCCCAGCAGGCCCGCCACCAGCGCGAGGTGGGTACCGTGGCCCCGCCCCGTCTTGGCGAAGGAGGCGTGCAGGCCGATCACCGCGCGGCGCGGGGCTTCCCCGAGCAGGTGGTGGGCGACCAGACCCAGGCGGCAGGCGCCCGCCGTGTGGCTGCTGCTCGGCCCGATCATCACGGGGCCGATCATGTCGAGCAGGGACATGAAATCAGTATAGATAACTCCATCTGGGCGTGTCCGGGGCGGGAGGACGGCAACGCGGGAAGCAGGAAGGAGCCACGTATCTCCTCCCTTTCTGAAGGTCGGTGTCCTGGCCCTCTCACCTCTACGCTTGATGTGCCTTATAGGTCAGGCGAGCAGGGCGCGCGGAACCGTTTTTCTCGTCTGGCACGGAAGCGGGCTTCGCCCAACACCCCCCTCTGCAAACAGCTCTGCGAGGCCCAGCCTCAAGCGGTGCGAGCTGTACCGGTCCCCTGCAAGGGGCTGAGTGATGCACGCATGTCACTCATAAAAGAAGTAACACCGGTAAACACGGCGTTTTTCGCTCCTCCCCCCTTGCGGGGGAGGCTGGGAGGGGGGAACGCAAACGCCTTCCCGGCGCGACCCGAACGAAACAGCAACCCCAGCCTTTGCAGACATGAGAGACTTATCTGCATCACCCAGCCTGCAAGGGGGGAGGAAGAAAAAAGCCCATCTCAGACAGCAAGTTTCTGTTGCCCATCAAGCGTCTGGGGAGGAGGCTACTGTTCCCCTTCCTCGACCTCCTCCAGCCGCGTTTTTTCCTCGTGGGTCATGTCCGCGAGGGTGGCGCGCAGTTCTTCCAGCTCGGTTCGCTGGGGATCGCTGTCCAGGCCCGCCGGGTTCACCGTGCCGACGGAGTCCTGCTGGTCGGCGCCGGACACGTCCAACTGGCTGGTTTGGGGCGTCTGGTCCTCGGCTTGTCGGTCCGTCATACCTGAGCTTGACGCGCGCTGCACTGCGGGAGGATGTGGGGAGGCCAAGGCCGCGTTCATCCGCTGACCCGGAGCTGTTGCGGCCACCCGGTATGCTCGGCCCATGCAGATCGAATCGCGGCTCCACGATCTCGGCCTGACCCTGCCACCGCCACTGCAAGCCCCGGGGGGAGCCGCGCTGCCGTTTGTGGCGGTGCGGATCGTGGGCGAGCGGGCGCTGCTCTCGGGACACGGGCCGCAGGCGCCGGACGGTTCCCTGGCCGGACCCTTCGGTAAGGTGGGGGCCGGGGTGAGTCCGGTGCAGGCGCGGGAGGCCGCACGGCTGGTGGCCCTGTCCATGCTGGGCAGCCTGAAGCGTGCGCTGGGCGACCTCGACCGGATCGCGGCCTGGGGCCGGGTCCACGGGATGGTCAATGCCGCGCCCGGCTTCACCGACCTTCCCGGGGTCATCCACGGCTTTTCCGAGCTGATCCTGGCGGTGTTCGGCCCCGAGGTCGGCCAGCATGCCCGGTCCGCCGTCGGCCTGGCCGAACTGCCCTGGAATATCCCGGTAGAGGTGGAGGCGGCGGTGCTGGTGCGGCAGGCTTAGGTCGGGCGGAACTCAGACCCGGGCATTCATCAAAACCCACGCACCGCCGCCCTCAGCGCCCGCCCACTCACGCCCGTTTGCCCGAGAGCCGCGCGGGCCAGGGGGGCACGGACGGCGTTCGGCGCGTGCGCGAACACCCTCAGCATGGTCCGGGCCAGCGTTCCCGCGTCCGTGTGGGGGGCCAGGAAGGCCCGCCACTCACGGGCAGGCAGCCGGAAAAAGGCCTCGAAGAAGGCAGGAAGCTGGTCACCCGGGAGCGCCAGCAGCGCGTCCACCCCCAGCAGGGCGACCTCGCGGGCCGCGCGGCGCTCCGGGGGCCAGAGGGCCGTCCACCCGGCCTGCACGGCGGCCCACGGGTCATGCCCGGCGAGAGCCCCTGCCACCGCCTCCGCGACCTCCGGCGCGTCTTGCAGGGCGCCCGCCACCTGAAAGCCGCTGACGGGGTGAACCAGCCCTGCCGCCGACCCGAACGCGAGGATGGGACCGGGGCAGGGCGCCGCCGCGTTCATGGGGAAGGCCACCCATTCCTCCCGCTCCACCTCGCGGGGGGGCGTCCCCTGCGCGGCGAGGCGGGCGTGCAGTCGCCGCTCCAGCAGGGCGCGGGGCAGACCCGGGCGGGCGATCAGGCTGGTTTCCTCCACCAGATAGCGGGAACCGCCCAGGTGCATGGCGTACAGAAAGGTAGGAGCGGCAGACACACCCGCAGGAGCGAGGTGGGACGCACGGTGGTCCATCCAGACCATCGCGCCGGGCGGGGCAGGCGGCCGATCAAAGTGCGCGACGATCCCGAAGGCCGTCTGGAGGGCCGCCCCGCCGGTATACCGGGGCCGGGACAGGCTCCCCACGTGTCCGCCCGCATCCACGACCACCGGGGCATACCAGGTTTCGCCGCCCGCACCGTGAACCTCCCACCCCTCCTCCAGCCGGGTTGCCCCGCGCACGGTGCCGACGGTCCAGGTCAGGCCGCTTCCGGCGCGGGCGAGCAGTGTCTCCAGCAGCCGGGCATTGTCCAGCAGGGCATACGGGCGCAGCAGCGGCGTGGGCCGCTCACCCGTGTACGCGCGCACGTCGGTCCACACGTCGGCCAGGCAGGTACGTGTCCAGGCGGGGAGTTCGTCCAGCCAGGCCCCGTAGGTGGCCGGGAAGGGCCGGGGCGGGTGGGGCGCGACCAGCCACACCCGCAACCCACACGCGGCGAGTTCGGCCGCCAGACCCAGACCCGCCGGGCCGCCGCCCACCACCAGGGCGTCCGTCGCTGGGGAGGCGGCAGGCATGCCGCGCAGGCTAGCGTGTGGGGGTGAACCGGGAGTGGAGGCATGCACACGGAAGGGAGAGTGGCGAGGGAGCAGCCGGAACGCGGCAAGCTCCGCACCCCTGTCGTCAAAGCGTGATGAGATCGGGCGTCAGGTGACAGACACGGTTGAACCAGTGCAACAGGCGACGCTCCGTTCCAGCAGAGTCCAGGCCCAGTTCGATACAGGCGGTGGCCGCATTGTTCAGTCGGAACGTGAGCGCCTCACCGCTCAGCGCAGGCAGGTCAAGCAGGTCGGAGGTGAGATACTGCGCGAAATCATGGTGGGTGATGAGGGCGATCACGTCTGCCTCGTCCGCAACTCTCCGCAGCCGGGCCGTCACGCTGGCCGCCCGTGCGGCAAAGCGCGCCTGTTCCCAGGGTTCGCAGCCTCCATCCCAGACCTGGCCGCAGAGGTCCTCCGGCCAGAGGAGCGCCGGGCAGTCCACCTGAAGTGAGGCGTGGTCGCGGCCCGCAACAGGGGTGAATCCTCCAGCCGGGCCGCTGTTCAGACCACCGCACTCGTAGGCTTCGGTGAGGCCGCGCGCCTTCAGCCCCAGCGCCTGGGCGAGTGGCGCGGCCGTCTGCACCGCGCGGATCGTGAGGCTGGTGTAGAGATGCGTGATTCGCTGACAGAAGTCGTCCCGGGTGGCCCAGTCCGCCAGCCGGAGCGCCTGCTGATGGCCTCGCTCCGTGAGGGGTGGATCGGCCAACCTTCCCTGAAGGTAGTCCGGTGCTCCTGTCAGGTGATTGTTCCTGGATTGTCCGTGGCGGATCAGGAGCAGACGCATCCGGGCAAGCTAACACGCTTGAAAGCCGGACGAAAGTCTGAGTATTCATGACCAGATCGGCATTTTCCGGTCCCAGTTTGACCTCCAGCCGGAACAGCCCTGGGGCAACTTGCGTCAGGGACGACCAAATGCTCAAGGGAGGTGGCGGTTATGCGTGCATAGCTGGATGCCAGGGAAAGCCGCTATGCATTCCAGAGCCACCGACTCTGACGGCCTTTTTCCGCTCAAATGAATTTCGTCCGGCTTTCAAAACACGCGGCTCAAGGGACTCGGCCCGCCCGCTTCCCTTTTGCCTGTGCGCCCCACCCCTCACCCCGCAAGGTCAAGGCCGCCTCAAGCCCGAGTGTGCCCCTTGCACGCCGGGCCACCACACGGCGCCGCTAGCCTGCGCGCATGTCCCGTTCCCCCTTCTCCGGTCGCACCTTTCCTCTCAAGCTGGGTCTGCTCGGCCTGGGCATGCTGGCCCTGGGCGTGTCCCTGACCGCCTGCTCGGCCGCGGGCGCGCAGGATACCCTGAACCGCGCCATCAGCACCCGGGGGCTGAAGGTCGTCACCGATCAGCGGTACGGGCCCTATGACCGCAACCTGCTCGACGTGTACGCCCCGACAGACGCCACAAACGCCCCGGTCGTGCTGTTCGTCCACGGCGGCTCCTGGCAGGGCGGCGACAAGGCCGGGCACAAGTTCGTCGGGGAGAGCCTGGCGCGGGCGGGGTACGTGACGGGCGTGATGAATTACCGCCTGGCGCCGCAGAACCGCTACCCGACCTACGTGCAGGACACCGCCGCCGCCCTGAAGTGGCTGCGCGACCACGCGAAGAGCTTCGGCGGAAACCCCGACGACCTGTTCGTGGTGGGACACTCGGCGGGCGCCTTCAACGCGGTGGAGGCGGTGGACAACGAACGCTGGCTGCGCGAGGCGGGCGTGCCGATCAGTGCCGTGCGCGGCGTGATCGGCATCGCGGGGCCGTACTCCTACGATTTCCGGCAGTACCCCAGCCGCGTCGCCTTTCCCGAGGGCAGCACCCCCGACGAGGTGATGCCTGACCGCCACGTCCGCCGGGACGCGCCCCCGCACCTGCTGCTGGTCGCCGCCAACGACACCACCGTTCACCCGCAGAACGCCCTGAATATGGAAGCGGCACTGAAAGCTGCCGGAGTGCCGGTCACCCGCACGGTGCTGCCGCGCGTCAACCACATCACGATTGCCGCCGCCCTCGCCCGGCCCCTGACATTCCTGGGGGGGACTCGGCAACAGGTGATCGACTTTATCGAGGCGCACCGGCTGAAGTGAGCGGGGCGCTTTAGAGGCTGGGTTGAAGGCAATCCAAATTGAAGGAACTCGCTCTGCCAAGGTCAGAATGAGTGGGTGACACGGTGCGCTTATCCCAGCGATGTGGACGACGCTACCTACCACTTCCTGCTGCCCTATCTGGCGTTGGTTCCAGAGGACGCACCACAACGCAAATATCCGCTGCGAGAGGTTCTGAACGCGCTGTTGTGGCTGGGCCGCACAGGGGCACAGTGGGATTATCTTCCCCATGACTTTCCACCCGAAGACATTGTTCGGGCACAAGCGAAGCGGTGGTTCGAGGCGCATTGCTTCGAAAACGCCGTGCATGATCTGCGGCTTCTGAGCCGGGTTCAGCAGCAACGCGGAGGGGAACCCTCCGCGATCATCATCGATAGCCGCACCCTGCAAAGCACCCCGGAGAGCGGACACCGTGCTGGTTTCGACGGTGCCAAGAAGCGTAAGGGGACCAAGGTGCATCTGGTAGTCGATACCCTGGGCCACCTCCTCACCTTGCTGACCTCGCCCGCTCACGAACAGGATCGCGCTCAGGTCGCAGAGCTGTGTCGAGAGGCACAGGAGATCACCGGGGGCATGCTGGAAGTGGCCTTCGTGGATCAGGGCTATACCGGCGAACAGACCCTGGAGGCCGCTCGGAAGAGCAACATCGAACTGGTGGTCGTGAAGCGTCTGGACGCTTCACGTGGCTTCGTCCTGCTCCCCAAACGCTGGGTGGTGGAGCGTTCGTTCGCCTGGTTATCCCGCTTTCGTCGCCTCGGACGTCACCTCGAACGCCTGTCCTCCACCCTGATCGGCTTTCATTTCCTCGCGGCCTGCGTTCTGCTCCTGGCAAAATCCAAGCCCTTTCTTGGATAGTCTCCTCCCCAGTCTCTAGCGCTGGAAACAACGCGGCGAAATCCTCGTCGGTGTACAGCACGCCCAGCTCGTCTCGGAGCTTGAGGTAGAGGTTGCCCTGCCGGAAGGCCGCACAGGCGATACGAGCTGTGTCTTCGGGAACGGGGCCGAGCGGGTCTGGACGTAGCATCGCTCAGTGTGCGCCTCGCCCGCCGACTTCGCCAACGGTATCAGGAAGCTGACGCACCCCCCTCCAGGGCGAGACGTTACTATTGTTCATGGACAATGCAGCTCCTGGCCCCCGTCGCTTATGTCTGCTGTTCACGAGTCTGGCCCTTCTGATCGGGTCCCAGGCTCCTGCCTCAGCCGGAGGTGCGGGCGCACCCCCCCCGCAGGCTGTCTCCGTCCCAGTCAACTCACTGGTGAGCGTGGGGACACATCGGCTGTATATCTCCTGCATGGGGAAGAGCCGTGGTAGTCCGACTGTCCTCCTGGACTCGGGCGCGGGGGGTGACAGCAGCGAGTGGGGCCAGGTGCAGGCAGGGGTCGCCCAGTTCACCCGTGTCTGTGCTTATGACCGTTCCGGCCTGGGCAAGAGCGAAGCGGGGCCACGCCCACGGACGACCCGAACTGTGGTTTCCGAACTGAGAGCCTTGCTCCGCAATGCCAAGGTTCCTGGTCCTTATATCTACGTGGGACATTCCATCTCGGGATTCACGGCCAGGCTCTTTGCTCAGCAGGCCCCGCAGGACGTGAAGGGCCTCGTGCTGGTGGATACCTCCAACCCTGACCAGTTCGACCGCGTCCTCCAGCTCGTCGGTCCGCAGAAAGAGGGCGAGGCGGCGATCATCGGTGCCCTGCGTGAGGAAGCCAGTATGGAAATGGTCCCCAAAGAGGGCTTGCTGCTCCGGCGGAGTGCCGATGAAGTACGTCCTCTGGGGCCGTTCGGGAAGATGCCGACCGTGGTCCTCGAACATGGGAAGGAACTTCTGCCGCCTGGAACGCCGATCAGCGCGGCCTTCCAGGCGCTGTGGCACCAATTGCAAGTGAAAAACGCGACGATCTCCAGCAATACTCAGCTCATCGTGGCAAAAAACAGTGGGCACTACATCCACAAGGAGCAGCCTGAGCTGGTGATTCAATCCATTCGGAAGGTTTATGACAGCGTTCGGGGGAATACCCTCCTGCCCGCCTGCGGCCAGCCTGAGGAAATGCTCGGTGGAGAGTGCATCAAGCTGCCCTAGAGGGGGGTGTGTCAGGGAAGCGATAAGGAGCTCGCGGGAGGAAATACGGTCATCTTCCGGGAGGCCTCTTCACCCTCGCCCCTTGCGCGAGACCCGTAGAGCTGCTGGCAGAGGGTCGGCGCGGAGCGCTGGGAAGAGGGGGTACGCGGGCGGGAAGTTCTGTTTTTCCCCCGCGCCCTACTTGCCGTTGGCGAAGTCGATAACAGGCGTGTTGTTGGCGGGCTGGGTCATCGGTCTAGTGCGTCAGCTATGCGTTTGAGGCATCCCCCGGACTTCGCTAACGGTATCCCTTCCCTGACACATCCCCGGGTGACCGCACCGGGAGCTGGGAGACAGGTGGCGGCCTTCACAGCGGCCGGAGGCCCCCCGGGGCGGCCCACTCCCCAGCCCGTGCCTGGGCAAGAGTGCTGCCAGGCGACCCGCCGACCACCCTGGGACCCCGGAAGAGGGCCGGAAGTGGGGCGAGCGAGAGTCCCAGATGTTCTAGGTCAGTTGCATATCTGCGCGGGCATGTAAGCCCTGCTGGACGGCGTCCCGTTCCCCGTCTCTCACCCGGTCCGCGGGGCGTAGTGCCTACGGTCCTGCCGGGTAACGAACCTCGAGACGGCGCAGCCGGAGCCGCACGGCTGCCTGGCTGTGACCCGTCTGATTCTTCACCTCCTCGACGATAGTCGCGCCGTCACGCAGCACCGCGCTGGCCACCCAGGTCAGGTCGCGCAGGCTGTACTTCCCGCGCG
>NZ_CP038512.1:947500-992500 GCF_004758605.1 Deinococcus metallilatus | reverse complement strand
CTTCGATGGGGCGATGCACTACCGGCTGCGTGACCTCGCCTTCGACTTCATCCTGAAAAACGCGCTTACGGCGGACGCGTTCGCCCGGGCCCTGGGGACAATGAGGGAACGGATCCCGGAAGAGATCGAGAGCGGCATGCTCACGCTGCTGGGCAGCCACGACACGGCCCGCCTCCTCACCGAGTGCGGGGGGAACGTGGAGAGCGCGAAGTTGCTGTACACGCTGCTGCTGACCTACCCAGGCGTGCCGATGATCTACTACGGGGACGAGAACGGCATGACGGGCGCGAACGACCCAGGCTGCCGCGCGCCGATGGAGTGGGACGAGGCGCGGTGGAACATTGAACTGCGGGACCATGTGCGGCGTCTCATCGCCCTGCGCCGCGAGCATCCCGAGCTGCGCCGGGGCACCTTCCGTGTCCGGTACGCCGAGGACCGCCTGGTGATGTTCGAGCGGTCGAGCGAGGAGGGGACAACGCTGGTCGTTCTGAACAATACCTACGTGCCTCGCCAGGTCACCATTCCCGCTCACCTGCCCGAGGGCCTGACTCTTGTCAACATCCTTGACGGGAGGCAGGTCAGGGTCGTGAGGAACTCTCTTCCATTTGATTCCCTGCCAGCCCGGAGCAGCCTGATTTTCAGAACGGTACCTGTCGGTGAACGAGCGGCCTCACGAGAAGCTGTGGCCGGATGACTGTCAATCGTAGCGGATACCGTCACTCGCAGGACACCGCGCCTTCGGCGCCACACCCCCAACAGCTTGACCGCCTGCCGGTACGTACCTGCCGGGGCGTCGAGCGGCGGGTGCGGATGGACGGCTCCACTCGACCCCGCTCACATCTGTTGCACGCGGCGCACCGCGCACAGCCTTGGTGTTCGGACAGAGACACACGCCTGGGGTGAGCCGCCAGGTGAACCCGGAGCCCGACCTCCCCGGGCCGTTGCTGGAGTTGCTTCAACTCAGGCCCGGGCCGCCTGGACCCTGACCACCCGGCAGGGAATGCCCTGCGCCGCGCAGCGGGCCAGCACCCACTCGCTGGCCCAGGTATAGAGCAGCTCGGCCCGGCCCGACACCGGGACAAACTGGGAGGGCAGCAGCACCACGACCGATGTGGCGTCCAGCAGGGTCATCGCGCTGACGATGCCGACGTCCGCACGGGCCACAGCAAACTCAAGGCACTGGGCGACGATGATCTCGGCGGGGCTGGCGCCCGCCGGGGTCAGGTCCGGGAGATTTCCGGGGAGCGGCATCACCATGCTGGCCCCGGCGCACGTCACGGCTCCAGCCTCAGGCACGCAGATGGTGACCGGCCGCGCCAGGGGTTCGTCCCCGCCGTCGGTGCCGGGCGGGGCACTCGGCTCGCTGAACAGGAACTGGATGAACACGTCTCCGTCCTCCACCATGACCGTGGTCCGGTCGGGACACCACGTCATCGCGCGGTGGGTATCGTCCACCAGGGACGCCACCCGTTCCGGCTGTCGGCCAGCCGCCACAGCGGCGCGGATGCCCGCATGCACCGCGACCAGGTCACACCTCAGCGCGGCGGCGAGCAGGTCGCCCATGCCCGGGTACTGCTGGTAGCCGGGACTGCCGACGATCACGGCCATGTACGCCCGCTCGTGCAACATGGCGTACCAGTCGGGCAGCAGCATCGGGCCGAACTGCAACTCGACGTCGGTCAACAGGGTGACCTGGCCACGGGCGGGCGCGTAGGTGAGCGGGGCGTCGCACAGTTGCACGAGGTCGCCCCGGGCGACAGCCTCCGCGAGATCGGCAGGTTGTACAGGGTGGAGACGCAGGCGGTGGGTCAGTGTGGGCATGGTGGGGCCTCCATTGCAACTGGAAGAGGGGCCAGGGGGCGTGATCAGGCCTGGTGGGCGCGGCGGCGGGTGGCCCACCAGCGGCGGATGATGTTTTGGGCCGCGTTGATGTGGGCGTCGATCTGGTGACCGTTTGGGCACTCGAACACACGCCCGACGCGGGTGCCGAGGGTGAACGAGGGGCAAACGGAGCACATCTGACTGGTGCGGGCCGGGTCCACCCGGGCGAGGCGGATACCGCGCGCGTGGAGTTCCTGGGGGAGCCACGACATCTGCCAGTCGGTGAGGGCATGTTCCCTCGACCGCTGGGGGTAACGCGAGGCGAACGTCGTGAGGTCGAGGTGCTCGACCACGACCACGCCCGCCCGTTCGGCGAGCCATTTGGTCAGGTCGCATAGCGCACCGCGGGCAGCGGCATACAGGAGGTGCTCCCCCAGGAGGCGCTCCTCAATCCGTAGCCCCCGCAGGTCTGCCCGCCTGATCCCCGCCACGGCTACGTCTCGGCAGACGGCTGTCGCCAGGGGGTTGAGGCCCACGTCCACCCCGGCGACCAACGTCGAGGTCGTTCGGGGCGTTGCCTCCGCTTCGAACGCCAGCAACACGAACCAGTGGCCGAGATGCTGGGTGAGGCGGGTCTCCTGCGGCAACCATCTGTAGGCCGGTCCGGGTCCCACGACGGTGCCGTTCACGCCCACCGTGACCCGCCCTGCGGCCACCGCTGCCCGCAGCCCGGCCTGCCAGAGATCGTCCTTGAATGCGGGGGTCTGGTCGCGCAGTTGCTGGACCAGCGGCGCCAGCCCCGGGTACGTCATGTATGTCGGCGATGCCTGCACCAAGGCCCGAAACTCCGGAGCGGGAACATGGGTCATCGCCCCCTGAATCACCAGGTCGCCGAGTTGCAATCGGTCGTCGTCCAGCAGTTGTTGGTGTTGCAGCGACCAGGGTGCAGGTCTGTACACGGTCCCGTTGCGCATGCTGCCGACCACGGTGTCACAGGGCAACAGCAGGCCCTGTTGCACCGCCGCCTGCAACTGTGCGTAACTGCGGCGATCAACCCGCAGCACGTGTCGTCGCTGTCTTTTCTGGTCCATTTCGAGCCTCTCCAGGTGGGGGGTGAACATCCTCCCCTCTCACCGCAGGCCCTCATCCGTCACCTCTCTGCCCCTCCTCTGAACCCCCCCTGTGTCCAACCCGGACGGGGACGCGCGTTGCCCCCGTGTCCACAATCTGATGACCCGGGGGGGGGTCCGTAGGCTCGGATCATGCCGCGCCCCCCTCTCCCCCACATGTCCCCGGCCCGCCGCGCGATCCTCGACACTGTCGCTAAGGCGGGTGCCCTGCGCACCTGGCACCTCATCGAGGCTATCAGACGGAGATCGGCGAGGTATCACCGTCGTCCACGCCGGGCACGCGTTGCTGGACGCCAAGGGCGTCGCCGCCGACCACGTCCGGGAGGACACCCCAGGAAGTCTCCCGGGCCCTAAACGGGGGCAGTCGAGGCGGCACGGTCCCTCCCATCTTGCGTGACTTGCTCGCCCACCTGGAGCTGAGGCTCACAGTTCGGGAGGTCACACCGGGGAGTTCACCATGACGAGAAGGTCAAGGACAAGAAGACCGAGAACGGGCGCGGTACCATCGACACGCTGTCCAGCGGACGCTACCGCTGGCGCATCACGGTGGGGCTGACCCCGGACGGGACGCCCATCCGCCGCAGTGGCACGGCACCCGACCGCGACGCCGCGTTCCAGGGGATGACCCAGGCGCTCGCCGACCACCTCCGGGGCCAGGCCGCCCTGCCCGACAACATCACCACCTCCCAGTGGCTCGAACGCTGGCGGAAGGCCAAGGAGAACAGCGTCGCGGCGAAGACCGCGCACAACTATCAGCAGCTGGACGCGCTGCACATCACGCCCCACATCGGCAGGAAGCCGCTCCAGAAGATCCGTCCCGCCGATCTCCGGGGCCTGTACGACACCCTGAAGGCCAAGGGCCTCGGGGACTCAATGCTGCGGCAGGTCCACAACGTGCTGCACGGCGCCTTTCAGGAAGCCCTGCGCCTCGAGCTGATCATGAGCGACCCGACCGCCGCCGTGAGGCCCGGCAAGGTCAGGCGCGAGGTGGTCGCGGAACCCCGCAAGGCCCTGACGGCAGAGGAGGTCCTGAAGCTCCTCCCCGTCCTGCGGGGCGACCGCTGGGGGCTGGTGCTGGAATTCATGCTGCACACCGGGCTGAGGCGCGGTGAGGCCTGCGGCCTGAAGTGGGACCACGTGGACCTGGAGAAGGGCACCGTACACATCCGTGAGAACCTGGTGTCCATCAATGGCAAGACCCAGGTCAGCACGCCCAAGACCGCGAAGAGTGCCCGGAAGGTGAAGCTCTCGGGCGAGGCGCTCGACTGCCTGCGCCGTCAGCAGGCACAGCAGCGGTTCGAACGGGAGGCCCTCTCCCCCAGCCCGGTCAAAGGACACCCGAAAACCTACGTCCGCAAGAACCTCTGGGTTGATACCGGCTACGTGTTCACCGGCCTGACCGAGGTGGCGCTCAACCCGGAAAATCTTGGGCGTTACCTGACGCAGTTTTGCGAGCAGGCGGAGATCGCCCCGATCACCGTCCACGGGCTGCGGCACACCTACGCGAGCCTGATGCTGCGCCGCGGCGCGCCCCTCGAGGTCGTCAGCCGCAAGCTGGGGCACGCGAGACCCTCCTTCACTGCGGACGTGTACCGCACGGTCTACGAGAGCGAGCAGGACGAGTGGTCCCTCAACCTCAGCGACCTCGTGAACGCCAGGAAGGCTCCCCGTGAGGTGACCTCCGGCAGTTGAAGCGGATGGAGGGAGATCGTTCCTGCCGTTCCACCGCATCGGCCCTGTATCGCAAAGTCTTCGCACCCCACCTGGTGCAACCCCATGTGCCGACGCGCCGCGCACTGGACGTGCTGGTGAAGAACGGTCCGTCTGGATAGCCAGCCTGCCCCCACGTTCTGCTACCAGCGTAATGTCTAGTGTACAATCCTATATAGTGGCCAAGAACCGTCGCCGAAATGCACTTGAGGAGAAGATGATCCAGCAGGGCGCGCAGAACGCCGAACTGCTTCCCCAGCTGACCAACTGGTGCGCCCACCTCACCATCAAGCAGCACAGCCGTGGACTCCTCGCTGAGGTGACCGGCCTGCCGATCGGCATGATGGGCATCGAGTGCGTCCATGCCCCACCCGGCGGCATGATGGGGCACGACTTGCACTTCGTCGCTCAAGACTTCGTCGTGAGATCCTGCGACGGCTGCCCGCATCACGCCCCGGTCGGCTCTCCGAGCGCCGGACACGTCATCCTTGAGCAGCACCGTGCCTCAGCCAAGGCTCCGCCGCCCCATGTTGAAGACGCGAAGCGACACCTGCGTGAACTTGTGCGCGGTGACGTCACCAACGCGTTTCACACGGAGCATGTCACCGTGCAGTCTGTTCTCCAGTTCGTCCTGCTGCTCGACGATGAGACCCGTCACGAGGACGCCGCGTCGAAGCTTATCGCTGCGAGCCGCGTCGCGCCGGAACTCTTCATCGAAGTCGCGGTCGAGGTGCTGTGTAGTCACTTTCCCGACAAGGTGCATGGTGTGGCCTGCATCCAGACGGTAACGAATCTCACGGAGTACACATCAGCGCGAAGCGTCCACGATGTCGCCTTGGAGGCAGCACGATGGTGTGTGCAAAATCAGCGCAACGCCGACGCCGCGGCCCGTCTGCTTGGCCTGCACGTCCAGACCGGCGGCCAGCTGGTCGACGATGACCTCGACGCGCTCCTTGCAGCGCAGATGTACCGGTTCCACTGGCGTAACCATGATGGAGGCCACGACTACGCGGGCTGCACCTTCGCGCTCGAGCAGGTCTACGCGGTTACCCCAGATGCCGTTGCGCTCGCTTTCGAGCGGCGCCTGTGTACCAACGATAAACAGGTCCGGGTGGATACATTCCACGCGCTCGCGAAATTGCTGCCCGGACGGCACGAACTGGGTTGGACGCTGGCACAAGCGATGATCGACTCGCTCGAGCTTGACGACGACGGGTACGAGGAGCCAGCCGACGCAATGGCCTGTACGCGGCTCGCGAGCCTGTACTGTCAGGATCCCGCGCGCCTGCAGGGCCTGATCGACGCCGCCATTCCCGTGCTTAGTGATGAGGCGTACGTTGAGCTGCTCGGCGTACACGAGCGTGTCTTGCGGCGTGCCGCACGCGACCAGGACGCTGAGACGGCCCCCGAAGCGCCCGTCGCGCTCGCTATCCAGTTCCTGTTGCACGTCCTCGGTGACCCGCAGGTGCCGCTGGAGGCGCGCTCGAAGGCCGCGCTGACGCTCCGCGACGCCAGCGCGGCCTGGGGCAGCGTGCTCCTCCCCCACCTCGATGCGTTGCTTGCTGCCCTCGTCCTGTGTGTGCAGGAACGGAAGACTGACCAGGGCGCGCCCGCGACGCTATTGGAGGGTATTCAGCGTCAGGCAGACGCCTCAGCGCGCCGCCTGATCCAGCAGGGCCTGGCCAGCGCTTTGGACTCGGTGACCCATCTCGCACCTGGGGCTGTACTCGAACGGCTCGATGACATCACGCCCAACCTGCGCAGCCTTGATGCTGCCGAGTCGGCCGTCAAGGCTGAACTGGCAACGCTGTACGGCACTGTCGGCGAGCAGCGTCATCTGGCGCCTCAAGTCATTCCGTCGCTGTACCGACTTCTCACGGACTTCGACTCAGTGCTGGTTCGTGCAAACGCCATTTCCAGCGTCAGCCGGATGCTCCATAAACATCCCGATAGCGTTCCGCCCAACATGACAGACCTCCTTGTCACGTATCTGAACGATCAGTATGTCCTGGTCTGTCAGCGAGCGGCCGCCGCGATGCTGGTCTTGGAGCCGCGTGACGAGGCGCAACTGGTTGACATCTTCAAGGGGCTGTTGGTCCTCAACACCGCATTCGTCCAGCAGGACCCGTACACCCTGCGCGATCTCAGGCAGCCGCTATTCCGTATAGCCCGGCAACTGGGCAACGACACCGACGACGTGATCGGCCAGATTCTCGTGCTGCACAGCCAGCATAAGGATCAGTACGTTGCGCGCGACGCCCTCCGGGACTTCGCCTGGCACGTAACGCCTGCATGGGCACCTCAGTACCTCAAGACGGCCCTGTCACACCTTGAGCGGAAACCGCCAGACGTCTTCAACGCACAATCCCTGCATGATGACGAGTTGTTCAGGTCGTTCTTTCAGTTGCCAAGAGATGTCATCGCCGCCCATGTAGCCGCAATTCAGAAGCTGGCCGTGAGCTACGCGAAGGTATTCGAGCACGTCCGTTTTGCGCTCGAGGTCACCGATCTGCTTGTGTACTTCGAACTGTACGGTGACGCTGCGCGTGTCGCCAGCGGCGTTGCCCATGCGCAACCGCCTACCCGACGTCACGCGTGGCTCGCGCGGCGCGCCCTGATGATCTGTGCCACGTGCCAAACCGAAGCCTTCACCCTTCAAGACCGCCCAAGTCTCGCGCTGGACGCGGCGAACGACGCAGCCCGACTCGCTGAACAGGAGGACGATGAGTACTACCTCGACCATGACGACGCACGTGCGCTGGCGGGCAGCATTCTTGACCGCGCTGACCAACTTTAAGGTCAGTCGCGCCGGGATGTGTGCGTACGACCTGCGCGCCACCCTCACGTTGCTTCCCGCCAGATTCCAGCAGGACGACGACCTTGACGCTGAGCATGACGAGGTGCCCGAGGGTGCGGAGGATGTCACGACGGTTGTGGTTCGCGCCCTCGCAGAGAGCGCCGCGTTCGTGATGGAGTGGGTAGATGCCCTCCAGAAGGCTGATCCGACTGCCACGGCGCGGCTACACGCTGCGCATGCACGGGCATATGCCGCAGCGGAGGAACTCGATGGGTGCCCCTTCCCGCTGTTCAGAGACACGGCGCGCTGCGCGTTCCAGGCGATCGAGAACGTGCAGAAGCTCAAGGATGTCCCCGAGGCCGTCCACGCCCTGCAGGCCGTACCTATCCCGCACTACCGACCTGGCCCGGCCCGTCGTCCGGCCCCCTGGCCTTCACGCTCCGCAACAACCCACACACCAGTGGGGCCGTACGTCGTGAAGGCGCTGTTCGACGTTGACCAGCGTCCGTGGAATTCGCCCCACGTCTTTCAGAAAGAAGTCGTGTACGCCGTTCACGCGCGTTTGACTGTGCCCGACTGGCCTGCAGGTGCGCGATGTCTGCGGCTCGAGCACGTTACGACACTCGCGCCCGAGCAGTACCATCTGCACCTGCCGCCCATGGAGCGTCCCCCGTCCGGCCAGGCGGCCGAGGCTCAGTTAACAGGCAGCGTCACGTTCATGTACGCGCAGAGCATGGCATCGGAGCCGCTGGTGCTGCGTCTGCGTGCGACCTTCGAGCATGATGAACCCTCAGTCGTCACGCCCGCCACGATCGTTGGCTACCACGAGCTGCACGCCCACGTACTCGATGAACGGCTTGCACCCCTGTACTCCCGCTACCGATCGGTCGATCGTCGCATGATGGACATCATGGGGCAGGTCCAGTCGGAGCTCCCCAAAGTCGACCTTGCCCATCAGCGCGACTTCGCAGAGATCCTGGGAGCCGTGTGTAATTTCCAGTCGCTCAATCTCCAGCAGGGCCTGTACGACGACAAGCGCGGCCAGACCGTCACGGAGGCCGAGTTCCAGGAAACGCTACTCAATCACCTGCGGATGCTCCTCGGCGAGGACGTGAAAGAAGCGCCTTGGCAGGGCAACGGCGAGACGGACATCCAGTACCGCAGCATCACCGTCGAACTCAAGGTCGAGAAGAGTGTGAAGGACCGCCGGAAGCTGGTTGAGCGGTTCGTGCGGCAGCCAACGCAGTACACATCTGCAGGCGGCGGCCAGCTCGGCGTGCTCTGCATCCTTGACCTGACTGAGAAGAAAACGCCCCCAGCCAATGCAATGAGTAACCTCACGCTTGAGGCACCCGTCCTACATGGCTTTGAGGATCAACCAGCGGCGTTTCCCACACGTATCGCGGTTGTCTTCGTCGACGGCAACCTTCGCCTTCCTAGCAGCTACAGCCGCTGATCCCAGGCCGCGTTCGCGCGTCGTCCGTATTTGGACCAGGCGACCTTCCGCCCGCTCCTCAACGACGTGGGCACGTCTCCTTACAGCTGTTCCCCCAGCGCGGCAGCGCCCCAAGGGACCACGGACACCTACAGCTGTAGAAAGACTCTTTGGGACGACGGGGAATTTTCCCGAGAACCTCCTCCGGGACGCGTTCCAGGAATTCGGGCGGTTGGTCACGACCCCCAAAATGGCCCGAAAGCACCTCGCCAGGCAAAAAGAAAACCGCGCACCAGGCGCGGTTTTTCTTGGTGGAGGCTAAGAGATTCGAACTCTTGACCCTCCGCTTGCAAAGCGGATGCTCTCCCGCTGAGCTAAGCCCCCTCAGCGGGCACAGGCTAGCAGAGGGAAGGGGCCGAGGCAAGGCTTGCCAGGCTCCTGGCAAGCCGGGCCACGCCCAGCCGCTAGCATGTCCGCATGTTCCGCCGCCGTCCTCCCCTGCCCCTCTTCCCGGTGGGCGCGCTGCTGGTCGGCGGTGCAGTACGCGACTGGCTGCGCGGCGTAGCCCCCAAGGATTTCGACTGGGCGGTGCCTGACCCGGCGCAGGCGGCGCGCGAGCTGGCCGCACAGGTGGGCGGTTCAGCCTTCCCGCTGGACGAGGCGCGTGACTACTGGCGCGTTCACGTCCCTGAAGGCGTCCAGCACGACTTTGTGCCGCAGCCGGACGATGTTGCGGATGACCTGCGGCGGCGGGACTTCACCGTGAATGCGCTCGCCCTCACAGCAGGCGGGAAGCTGCTCGACCCGGCGGGCGGGCAGGCCGACCTCCGTGCGCGGCGCCTGCGGATGGTGTCGGAGGCCAATCTGCGGGACGATCCCCTGCGGGCCTGGCGGGCGGTGCGTTTTGAGGTCACGCTGGGCCTGCGGATGGACGCGGCCACGGAGGCGGCGGTACGGCAGGTCGCCGCCGACCTTGCCGCAGTCCGCTTGCCGATGCCCGCGCTGGAGCGGGTGCGGGATGAAGTTCAGGCCCTCCTCGCGCACCCGGACGCGGCACGCGGCGTGAGGAGACTGGAGGACCTCGGCCTGCTGGCCCTCACCCTCCCCGAGCTGCGTGAGGGGGTGGGCGTGCAGCAGGGCGGCTTTCACCATCTGGACGTGTTCGGGCACGAACTGGAGGCACTGCATCAGCTCCTGGCCCGCTTTCCGGACGCGGACCTGCCGCTGCGCTGGGCCACGCTGCTGCACGACGTCGGCAAGCCGCGCACGCGCGACACGGAGATGCGCCCCGACCGCACCACCTTCTACGGTCACGAGCGGGTGGGGGCGGAACTGGCGAGACAGGCCCTCACCCGGCTGCGCCTGCCTGCGGCGGAGGTGGACCGCGTGACAGCCCTGGTGCGTGCCCACATGGCGCACCTGCCGATCAGCGAGCGGGAAGCGCGGCGCTTCGTCCACCGCCGCCGCGAGCTGCTGCCCGATCTCCTCCGGCTGATGCTGGCCGACCGCGAGGCCGCGCGGGGGCCGCAGAGCACGCCCGCCACCCGCCACGCCTACGCCCTCGGTCTGGAGCGCGTGCTGGCCGCGCTGGAGGAGCAGCCTGCGCCCCCTCCCCCGCTGCTGACCGGGCGGGACGTGATGGCGCTGCTGGGCGTGCCGCCCGGTCCCGCCATCGGGGAGGCGCTGCGGGCCGTCGCGGAGGCGCAGGCCCTGGGGGAGGTTCGGGACGCGGAGGAGGCGCGGGCCTTTTTGTTGGGGCAGGAAGGTGGCCTGTAAGGTTGCCGTGAAACGCTTCCGCTATCCTTGCCGCGCATGTCGCCCGAACCGCACCCCCTCACCCCCGAATGGGTCAAGGACGCCGTCTTCTACCAGATTTTCCCCGACCGCTTCGCGCGCAGCGGGCGCATCACCGGCCTGAACCTCCAGCCCTGGGGCAGCCCGCCGCAGATTCACGGGTACATGGGCGGCGACCTGTGGGGCGTCACCCAGCATCTCGACCACCTTCAGGCGCTCGGCGTGAACGCCATCTACTTCTGTCCAGTGTTCCAGTCGGCCAGCAACCACCGCTACCACACCCACGACTACTTTCAGGTGGACCCGATGCTGGGGGGCAACGAGGCACTGCGGGCGCTGATTGAGGCGGCCCATGCGCGCGGCATCCGGGTGGTGTTGGATGGCGTCTTCAACCACGCCAGCCGGGGCTTCTTTCAGTTCAACGATCTGCTGGAACAGGGCGAGGCGAGCGCCTACCGCGACTGGTTCCATGTGGACGGCTGGCCGCTACAGGCCTACGACGACGCCCGACCCGCCAACTACCAGGCGTG
Organism: Deinococcus metallilatus; assembly: GCF_004758605.1. NCBI lineage: Bacteria > Thermotogati > Deinococcota > Deinococci > Deinococcales > Deinococcaceae > Deinococcus > Deinococcus metallilatus. The sequence continues at coordinate 981,283 of NZ_CP038512.1, read as the reverse complement.
GTGGGGCATCCGCGCGCTGCCCAAGTTCAACACGAACAATCCCGCCGTGCGCGAGTTCCTGCTCTCGGTGGGCACCTACTGGATGCAGTTCGGAATAGACGGCTGGCGGCTCGACGTGCCCAATGAGATCGACGACGACGAGTTCTGGCGCGAGTTCCGCCGCCGCGTGAAGGCGGTCAACCCGGACGCCTACATCGTGGGGGAACTGTGGGGCGACGCGCACCGCTGGCTGCAAGGCGACCAGTTCGACGCGGTGATGAATTACCACTTCACCCGGCCCTGCCTGGCCTTTTTCGCCGCGCAGACCCTCACGCAGGCGCTGAACGAGTACACCGGGTTGGGCCGCGTGGAGCCGATGGACGCCGCCGCCTTCGCCCACCGGATGACCGAGGTGACACATCTGTATCACCCCGAGATCGTCCGGGCACAGCTCAACCTGCTCGACTCGCACGATACGGCCCGCTTCCTGACGGCGGCAGGGGGTGACGCGACCGCCTTTCGCCTCGCCAGCGTCTTCCAGATGACCTACGTCGGCGCCCCCTGCATCTACTACGGCGACGAGATCGGCCTCCCCGGCGGCCCCGACCCCGACTGCCGCCGCGCCTTCCCCTGGCACGACGAGGCGGGCTGGGACAAAGGGACGTTGAGCCTGCTGCAAAAGCTCACGGCCGTCCGCCACGCCACCCCCGCCCTGCGCCGGGGCGAGTTCCGCGTCACCCACGCGGAAGGCGAGGGCCTGGTCTACGCCCGCGAACACGCGAGCGGGAATGCGTATGTCGCCATCAATGCCGCGCAGAACGCCACCCGCCTGCCCCTTTGCGAGGTGCAACCCGGCCAGTACCGCGACGCCCTGACCGGGCAGGTTTACGAGTTGAGCGGTGAGGCGGAGGTGGAGGTCGCGGGGCGCGGCGCGGTGGTGCTGGTGCGGGAGTAGGGGCAACGACACGCAGAAAGGCGAACAAGCTCCTCCCCCTTGAGACGCTTGATGTGCAATAGCAAACTCGTTGTCCAGAGGGTCTTTTTCTCCCTCTCCCCTTGCAGGCTGAGTGATGAATGTCAGTCTCCCATAAAGAAGAAACGACGTGTGGAGCGACAAAAAAACTCCTCCCCCTTGAGGGGGAGGCCGGGTGGGGGTGAACGGGCCGGGCGGAGAGAGGCCACTGGATGCCCGAATGCCTGGTTTGAGGTCAGCCTGGCGGTGGCCATCCCCCTCCCCGCCCTTCTGCCTAATGCAGCGGCACGTGCCCCGGAAACCCGATCAGCCAGTCCAGCAAGTCGCCCACCATCGCGGAGGCCGTGACCATCCCCCCCGCGCCGCCTCCCGCGAAGATCAGTGAGCCGCACTCCTCCCCCTCGTACAGCAGGGCGTTGCGGCTGGCTCCCTCGTTGCACAGAGGATGCGTGGCGGGGAGGCGCTGCGGGGAGACGGTGGCCCGCCAGCCCTCGCCTGCACAGCACAGCTCGGCCACCAGCTTGATGCGTTCGCCCGCCGCCCGCGCCGCCGCCACGTCCTCCAGCGTCACGTCCTCGATGCCCTGCACCTCCACCGCCGAATAGGGAAAGTCCCCGTCGGCGCAGAAGCGGGCCAGCACGGTCAGCTTGTGCGCGGTGTCGAAGCCGCCGACATCCAGGGTGGGGGGGTCTTCGGCGTACCCGAGGGCCTGCGCTTCCGCGAGGGCCTGCGCGTAGGTCTTGCCGCCTTCCATCTGGGTGAGGATGTAGTTGCAGGTGCCGTTCAGCACGGCTTGCAAGCGGGTGAAGGTGCTGGCCCGCAGCACGGTACTCATCGGGCCGATCACCGGCGTCCCGGCCATCACGCTGGCCTCGTAGTAGAGGCGCCCGGCCAGGGCATGCTCGCGCAACTCGTCCCAGCATTCGGCCAGCAGCGCCTTGTTGGCGGTGATCACGGGCCGCCCGCTGCGGAGGTAGGGCAGCAGCAGGGCGAGCGGCTGCTCGATCCCGCCCAGGACCTCGATCACCACACTGCTTTCCTGGAGGAAGGTGGGGTCGCGGGTCAGCGGCGTGCCGGGCGGAACGTCGCGCGGCTTGCTGGCGTCACGGACGAGGACGCCGGTGACTTCAATCTGGACGCCCAGGCTGTCGAAAATGGCTTTGCGCCGCTCCAAAAGGTGCAGGATGTTCTGGCCCACCGTGCCGCAGCCCAGCAGGCCCACCGTGACGGTTCTCATGCGGGTGACTGTAGCGCCAGGCCCCGCGCACGCCCCTGTTGCCTGCCTTCCGGTCGTCTAGGGAGGGGGACGGTAGACTGGGTCCATGATGCCTGTGTCAAGTGTCCTGAACGTCTCCGGGTTGTGTCCGCCGTGGTAGGTGCTGGTCTGAGATTGGGCCGTCTGGAGGAACTGGCTTCCGAATTCGGCCTGGTGGAGCGGGCGCTGGGCGACCCGGCGATGCTGGCGGACCCCCGCGAATATGCCCGCCTGACCCGCCGTCACCGCGAGCTGACGCCCCTCGTGACGCTGTACCGCGAACACGCGGCGCGGCTGGGCGATCTGGAGGGCGCGCGCGAACTGCTGGCCGACCCCGACATGCGCGACCTGGCGCAGGGCGAGGTCGAAAGCCTCACCGCCCGCCTCGCCCAGATCGAGGCCGAGCTGGAGGTGCTGCTGCTCCCCACCGACCCCGACGACGCGAAGGACGTGATCCTGGAACTGCGCGCCGGGGCCGGGGGGGCGGAGGCCGCACTCTTCGCGGTGGACCTGCTGCGCATGTACACCCGCTACGCCGAGGGCGCGGGCCTGAAGCTGAACGTGCTGGACGCCTCCGAGAGCGATCTGGGCGGCGCGAGCAAGGTGGTGGCGGAGGTGACGGGCGACTTCGCCTTCCGCGCCTTCAAGTGGGAGCGCGGTGTTCACCGGGTTCAGCGGGTGCCCGCCACCGAGTCGCAGGGCCGCATCCACACCAGCACGGTGACGGTGGCGGTGCTGCCCGAAGCCGAACAGGGCGAGGTGCCGCTCGACCCCTCGGAGGTGCGGATCGACGTGTTCCGCTCGCAGGGCGCGGGCGGGCAGGGCGTGAACACCACCGACTCGGCGGTGCGCGCGGTGTACCGGCCCGGCACCCCGGACGAGATTGTCGTGGTCTGCCAGGACGGCCGCTCGCAGATCAAGAACCGCGAGAAGGCGCTGGTCGTGCTGGCCTCGCGCCTGGCCGAGCGGGAACGGGCCGCGCGGGAGGAACGCGAACGCGAGACGCGGGCCTCGCAGGTCGGCACCGGCGAGCGCAGCGAGAAGATTCGCACCTACAACTATCCGCAAAACCGCGTGACGGATCACCGGCTGGAAGGCGAGGTCAAGAACTTCGCGCTCGACAGCGTGATGGCGGGCGGCCTCGCGCCGATTGTGGCGGCCCTGGCCCGCGACGAGCGGGAGCGGCAACTCCTGGAGATGCAGGGGGACGAGGGCGGACGGGGAACCTATGGCGCGGCGTGACCTGCTGGTGGCGGCGGGCGTGCTGCGGGACAGGTTCGGGCGGGTGCTGCTGGTCGGGAACGACTGGCAGGGCCTCGGGCGCGTGCGCCACACCCTGCCCGGCGGCGTGGTCGAACCCGGTGAGACGCTGCTGGAAGCCCTCTACCGCGAGATCGCGGAGGAGACGGGCCTCAAGCTCACCGGCATCAAGCACATGGCCTACACGGTGCATATCGAGGACGAACGCCGGGGCGAGCGCGCGATTGCGGTCGCCTTCGAGGCCACCTGGGAAGGCCTGCTCAATCCCGCCGATCCCGACGGGTTCATCGTCGAGGCGCGCTTCTGCCCCCCGGACGAGGCCGTCGAGCTGCTGGAATCGCCCCCGATGCGCGAGCCGCTCAGCGACTACCTGAAGACGGGCGAGCCGGGCCGCTTCTACGCCTTCAAGGGCTGGGACGGGCGCGGCGGGCTGCGGGTACCGCCGCTGAAGACCGAGTCCTCGTCGCGATAGGCGTTTTCTTCCTTCAGAGCCTCCGCGCAGGGCCGGTTCCATGACAGCCCTGCGCGGAGGCTCTGGTGGCCTGGCGTTTCCGTGAGGCGGTCAGCAGTTCTGTCAGAGCTGCTGCACGAGAATCGGGGCGGTCGTGGGCTGGGGGCTCCCGCCTGGCGGCTCGACGCTCACGGCGATGGTGGCTCCGGGCGGCAGACCGGGCAGCAGGAAGCCCTGCCCGTCGAAGACGCCCAGCGAAACCGGAACACCCGCCTGCATCCGCCACATCTGATAGACGCGCCCGGCCTCGGCAGGCCGGTTGAGATACAGGTAGGCCCGGCCGTCCGGCATCCGCACGAGCTGCCCGACGGTGCCGCCGCTGACCGTGACCGCCCGTGTGGTGGCCCCGGGAATGCTCGCATACCGCTGGAGCGGATCGGTGGGAGGCCGCAGCACAAAGGCGAGGGCCAGCGCGGCGGCCAGACCCAGGGCGGCTGGAAGCAGCCAGGAGGTGGGGCGAGCCGGGGGGAGCGGTGTGGGCTCGGCCCGCCGCTCGGCGGCCACACGGACCAGCAGGCGGTCCTCGGCTCCAGCCGGGGGGTCTACCGCGGGGAGGGACTCGGCCAGGGCGGTTAGGGCTTCGCGGTCGGCGCGGAGCTGGGCGCGAAGTTCGGGACTGCTCTCCAGGGCGGCTTGCACGCGGGCCTCTTCCTCCGGGGGGAGGATGCCCAGGGCATAGGCGGTCAGTTGATCCGGGTCGATGGTCACGCGTGCTCACCTCCTTCCAGAGCGTCCCGCCCTTCCCCACGGGCCGCGGGACCGGTCAGATGGACCCGCATCCGTTCCAGGGCGGCGCGCAGGCGGGACTTCACGGTACCGATGGGCAGGCCAGTCAGGGTCGCCAGCTCCGAGTGAGAGTACCCGCGATAGTAGGCGAGTTCAACCAACTGGCGCTGGGCAGCGTCCAGAGCCTGGACGGCGCGGTTTGCCAGGGCGCGGTCGGTGGGGTCGGGGGCCTGCGTCGGCGCGTCCCATTCCTCCAGTTCCAGGGCGGGCTGGGGGCGGTCGCGCAGTTCTTGCAGGAAGCGGTGGTGCGCGATGCTGACCAGCCAGGTCTTGACGCTGGCGCGCGAGGGGTCGAACCGGGCGGCGTGCCGCCAGGCATTCATGAAGGCGTCCTGCACGCAGGCTTCCACGTCGTCGCGCTGGCGCAGCATCCGGTGGCCGAGCGCGTACAGCAGCCGGGCGTGGCGGCGGTGCAGTTCCCGGAGCGCCTCCTCCTGCCCGGCCGCCATCGCCTGAAGAAGGGCTTCATCGGTCGGCTCATTGTGGGGCAGGGCGTCGGGCGTCATGGGTCGCGCGCAGCCTAACAGGCCGGGCGCGGTGGGCGCGTGTGGGGGTGCCTGGGGACACCTTAACCTTGCAGGCCCTCGGGACGGGAGGTGGCCGCAGGCGGAACGGTCACCTGGGTGGCAGGCACAGGAGCGGCAACGATCACGCTGGGCGCGCTGTCCGCGGGCGCGGGGGCCGGGCTGTCCAGGCCCTGGCGCAGTTCGTCCGTCACGGCGCTGGTGCTGCGGCGGAATTCGCGCAGGCCCTGGCCCAGGCTCTTGCCGAGTTCCGGCAGCTTGCGCGGTCCGAACACGATCAGCGCGACGAGCAGAATGACGATGAGTTCCGGGGCACCGATGTTGGGCATGGGAGGACCTCCTGGGAGCACGACCGGCGGGGCCGGAAGGGAGAGGCGAGAAAGGGGACGGAAACCGTGCAGTGAGGGCCGAAGCTTCCCGCACTCACCTGGCTGTATGCCGCCCGCGCCGGATTGGATCACCGGAGGGGGATGGTGAAGGCCGCCTCAACCGCAACCGGAGGGAACGGTACACTGCCCGCCGTGACCGACCGGCCCCCCATCCTCGACCTGACCGCCACCCCGGGCCGCCTGGACGCCGTACTGGCCGACCTCGCGGGCGTGAGCCGTTCACAGGTCGCCGGGTGGATCGCGGGCGGGCAGGTGCAGGTCGGCGGCGTGGTGGTGCAGAAGGCCAGCCTGAAGCTCAGGGGCGGCGAGGCGCTGACGGTGCAGGTTCCCCCGCCCCCCGATGCCACCGTCGCCCCCGAAGCGGTGCCCCTCGACGTGCTGTACGAGGACGACCACCTGATCGCCGTGAACAAGCCCCCGGGCATGGTCACGCACCCCGCGCCCAGCGTCACCTCCGGCACGCTGGTGAACGCGCTGCTGGGCCGGATGACGCTGCCCGAACAACCCGGCGCCGAAGGCCCCGACGGCTACCGCCCCGGCATCGTTCACCGGCTGGACAAGGACACCAGCGGCGTGATCGTGGTCGCCAAGACGGTGGAGGCCCACGCCCGCCTCGCCGCCGCCTTCAAGGACCGCGACACGCGCAAGACGTACCTGGCGATTGCCGCCGGAACGTGGAAGGCGCCCGGCCCCGTCCACGTGAACGCCCCCATCGGCCGCCATCCCACTGCCCGGCAGCGGATGACGGTCGGCGGTGCGAGTCCCCGCGAGGCCCAGACCCTCTTCACGCCGCTGGAGGCGCACCCGGACGGACACGGGCGCACGCTGGCGCTGGTGCGTGCCCAGCCGCGCACGGGCCGCACGCATCAGATCCGGGTCCATCTCGCGCACCTGGGCAGCCCGATTCTCGGCGACCCGGTGTATGGGCGCGAGAGTGCCGTCATGCCGCGCCACGCCCTGCACGCGCACTTCCTGACCCTCCCCCACCCCGTCACCGGCGAACCCCTCCATCTGCACGCGCCGGTGCCGGACGACCTGCTGAACGCCTGGGTGGCACTGGGGGGAACGGTTCCGGCGGAGTTGGAAGTGGCGCCGGAATAAAGGAGCAGTACGCGGTGCGCGGCACGCAGTCTGGCCTCCGGCGCGCCGCCTCATCTGCCGGTTCGCCGCTCCTGTCCGGCACCTATAGTGATTCCATGACCGCGCTGCCGCCTGGCCCTCCCGCTCTGGAGCTGCGTGACCTGGGCAAGCACTTCGGGGGGCGGGAGGTGGTGGCGGGGGTGAGCCTCAGCGTTCCGGCGGGCGAGCTGTACGCCCTGCTGGGGCCGAACGGGGCCGGGAAAACCACGACCCTCCGCATGATCTCGGGCCTGACCCGGCCGGACCGGGGGGAGGTGCTGATCTACGGCTTCAACATGCAGCGGCAGGCCAGAGAGGCCAAGCAGCGCCTGGCATACCTGCCGGACGATCCGCTGCTGTACGGCAAGCTCACGCCGCCCGAGTACCTGGAATTCGTCGCGGGCCTGTGGGGCATCGATGCCGCCCGTGCCGCCCCCAGGGCCGAGGAGCTGCTGCACTGGCTGAATCTGTGGCCGCACCGCACCGAGCGCGTGGAGGGCTTCTCGCGCGGCATGAAGCAGAAGCTGGCGCTGGCCGGGGCGCTGGTCCACGAGCCGCGCCTGATGCTGCTGGATGAACCCCTCACCGGACTGGACGCTGCCGCCGCCCGCCAGGTCAAGGACGCGCTGCGGGCCTTTGTGGAGGGAGGGGGCGCGGTGGTGCTGACCACGCACATCCTGGAGGTGGCCGAGCGGCTCTCGGACCGCATCGGCATCATCGCGGCGGGGCGGCTGGTCGCGGAGGGGACTCCGGCGGAACTCCTGGCCCGCACCGGGACGACCAGCCTGGAGGACGCCTTTCTGCACCTCACCGGGCTGGAAGCCACCCCCGCCGGACCGCTTCAGGAGGTGCGGTGAGGGCCGCGCCCGGCAGCCTGGGGTGGCTGGTCGGGAAGCAACTGGGCTGGCAGTGGCGCGGCCTGACGGGGGGGCAACGCACCGGATTGATCGCCCTTCTGGTCGCCATCCTCCTCATCACGCTGTTCCTGTATATGGCCCTGCGCGCCCTGCTCAGGGACGTGAATCTGAACGCGCCCCTGCCGGATCAGGTGTTCGGCCCAGTCCTGCTCGCCGAGGTCTTCTTCTTCACGCTGATGGTTTCGGCGGCGGTGACGGCGGCGCTGGAGGCGCTGTTCACGCGCGGCGACCTGGATTTGCTGCTGCATTCGCCCACCCCGCCGCGCACGGTGCTGGCGTCGCGGGCGCTGGGCGTCATGCTGTCCACCGCGCTGACGGCGGCGTTGTTCCTCGTCCCGCTGCTGCTGATCCTGCTGGTGCTGGGGGTGTGGCGGGGGCTGGGGCTGCTGGGCTGGTGGGTGGCCGCGTCCGCTCTGGCGGCCAGTCTGGGCCTGTGGCTGACGCTGGGGCTGGTGGGCTGGATCGGCGTGCGCCGCACCCGCACGGTCGCCTCGGTCATCGGCGCCCTCTTTGGGGCCAGCGTGTTTCTGGTTTCCCAGTGGCCGAACATGATGGGCGGTGCCGGGCGTGACCGGATCGCCCTGTTCAGCGCCCTGGCGCAGATCAGTCCGGGGACCGGGAACTGGCCGGGCCGGGGGAGCCTCCTGTGGTGGCCGGTGCGGGCGGCGTGGCTGGAACCCGGGCCGCTGCTCGCCCTGCTGGTCGGCGCGGCCCTGATTCTGGCGGGGACGATCAGCGCCCTGACCCGGCGCTTCACGCAGGGGGTGCAGGAGGCGGGCGAATCGGGCGGCAGGCGGGCGGCCACGGCGCGAGGGGGAACGCGGCCCCTGCGCTTCGCGTCCGGCGGCCAGGCCACCCTGCTCAAGGAATGGCGGCTGATCCTGCGCGACCCGGAAGTGCTGTCGCGCACGCTCCTGCAACTGGTGTACCTGCTCCCGCTGTTCCTGTCCATCGCGCGCGGAAGCGTGAGCGGCGCGGTGGGCGCGGCGCTGGTCCTGCTGACGGCGAACCTCGCCTCCAATCTGGCCCGCCTGACCCTGGATGCCGAGGATGCGCCCGACCTCCTGATCACTGCGCCGCGCAGTCCCGCCGCCCTCCAGCGCGAGAAGTGGCTGGCCGCCGTCCTGCCGACGACCCTCCTGGGGGTGGTCGGGCTCCTCCTGCTGGCCGCGCGGGGGGCACTCGGGCCGGGCGTTCCTTCCAGCCTGATGCTCTTTCCGCTGGTGCTGCTCGGCACGGGGGGCGCGGCCCTGATGGTGCTGTGGCAGCCCCTCCCGCTGCGCCGGGCCGACGCCTTCCGCAAGCGGGAATCGCGCCCACTGGTCAATGTCGTTTCCAGCCTGGTGTTTCAGGGCGGGCTGAGTGCCACCGCCTACGCGGTCACGCGGGGGCAGGCGTGGGGCCTCGTGACCCTCATCGTCGCGCTGGCGGCCCTCGGTCTGCTCTTCAGCCTGCGGAAAAGCGACGTGCGCTGAGGGCGACGCGAAAAACGTTGTCCCCCTTGCCTTTTTCCCGCCTGTGGTGTACACTTTTCCTTCGTGCGCTGCCCGGGATGTTCCCGGCGGCTGGAAAGTGCCCCCACTTTCAGGTCAAGCATTTGCTGGTCAACGGGGTCGTGCTTTCCCGGAAAGGACCACAAATGAACTTTGATCAACTGATCGCGCCCGAACTCGCGGCGCGTCTCGCCGAGCGCGGCATCACCGAAGCCAGCCCCATTCAGGCGGAAAGCCTGCCCCACACCCTCGCCGGGAAGGATCTGATCGGCCGCGCCCGCACCGGCACGGGCAAGACGCTGGCCTTCGCGCTGCCCATCATCCAGAACCTCGAACCCAGCCGTGAACGGGGCCGCCTGCCGCGCGCCATCGTGATCGCGCCGACCCGCGAACTCGCCAAGCAGGTGGCGGAAGAATTCAGCAAGAGCGCCCCGCAGCTCAGCACCGTCACGGTGTACGGCGGCGCCGCCTACGGCCCGCAGGAGAACGCGCTGCGCCGGGGTGTGGACGTGGTGGTCGGGACGCCCGGCCGCCTGATCGACCACCTGGAGCGCGGCAACCTCGACCTCAGCAACATCGAGTACGCGGTGCTGGACGAGGCGGACGAGATGCTCAGCGTGGGCTTCGCGGACGCCATCGAAACCATCCTCCAGAAGACGCCCGAGGAGCGGCAGACCATGCTCTTCAGCGCCACGCTGAACGACGACATCCGCCGCATCGCGCGCAAGTACCTGCGCGAGCCGGTCGTGGTGGACATGGTCGGCGAGGGCAAGAGCCAGGCCGCCCAGAGCGTCGAGCACCTCAAGGTGAAGGTGGGCCGCACCCGCACCCGCGTGCTGGCCGACCTGCTGACCGTCTACAACCCCGAAAAGGCCATCGTCTTTACGCGCACCAAGCGCGAGGCCGACGAACTGGCGAACGAACTGATCCACCGCGGCATCGAGTCCGAAGCCCTGCACGGCGACCTGGCGCAGAGCCAGCGTGAGCGTGCGCTGGGGGCCTTCCGCAGCGGGCGGGTGGGCGTGCTGGTCGCCACCGACGTGGCGGCGCGCGGCCTCGACATTCCCGAAGTGGATCTGGTGGTGCAGTACCACCTGCCCCAGGACCACGAGAGCTACATCCACCGTTCGGGCCGCACGGGCCGCGCCGGACGCACCGGCACCGCCATCGTGATGTACGGCGACCGCGAGAACCGCGAACTGCGCAACCTGGAGTACCGCACCGGCGTGCAGTTCAAGGAACGCGCCCTGCCGACCCCCAAGGAAGTGCAGGCCGCCAGCGCCCGCTCCAGCGCCGACACCGTCCGCAAGGTGGAGAGTGGCGTGGCCGCGAGCTTCCAGGCGGAAGCCGAGCGTCTCTTCAGCGAACTGGGCCTGGAAGCCCTCTCCCGCGCTCTCGCCAAGATCAGCGGCGTGACCGAACCCGTCAAGGCGGCCAGCCTGCTGAGCGGTGAGGAAGGGCTGACCACCATCATCCTGCACGGCGAGCGCCTCAGCGTGCCGCGCACCGTCGCGCTGCTGGCCCGCAACAGCGACGTGGACACCCGCCGTCTGGGCAAGGTGCGCCAGTGGCGCGGCGGCACCGTGGCCGACGTGCCCAGCGAGTACGTCGAGAAGCTGCTCGCCGCCTCGCCCCTCGAAGGCGAAGTGGGCGTCGAAGTCGCCCAAGAACTCCCCGAGCTGTTCGAAGCCCCCACCCGCGAGGGCCGTCAGGGCGGCTCCGGCAACCGGGGCAGCAGCTACCGCGACGAGGGCGGCTACCGTGGCAATCGCGGCGGCTCCCAGGGCGGACGCGGCGGCTACGGCAACCGCGAGGGCGGCTCCCAGGGCGGCGGCAACCGGGGCGGTCAGGGTCGCTGGAGCCGTGACCGCGACGACCGGCAGGGCGGCGAGCGCCGCCGCGAGGACTTCGCGGACCGCGAGTTCGTGCCCGGTGGGCGGTAAGAGACCCCTCACCCAACCCTCTCCCCCGGGAGAGGGCTTTTTTATGCCCCCTCTTTCCCAGGAGAGGGACCTCGCGCAGCGAGGGGGTGAGGGGTCTTTTACGCGGGCGACTTCCAAACGTCCGTTTGTTCCCCCGCCCGTACCGCCGGGGCGTCTAGACGCCCTCTCCTCCGGGCCTCTCCCCAGCGTTTAGGGTGAGGCCATGAACGCGCCGCACGCGATTCTCGTGATCGTAATTCTTAGCACCGGGGGTTCTGGCGGCTAAGCGCGAGCGCGTGCCACACCCCCGCCCACCACCCGGGCGGGGGTTTTTCAGTGCGGGAGAAGGAGAGGTTCAGCATGGGAAGCCGGGGACAACAACACTGGAAAGCCGCCTGTCGGGGGATGACCCCACGGGCCGCAGGGTGCGCCGCGCCGCCTTCGGGTAAGCGTGGCGCGCGCCGTTTGGAGCATCTGGCCGACAGGAGGAACGCATGACGCAGCAGGACATGACGGGTGCAAAAGCACTGTGGGCGACGCTGGTCCGGCACGGCATCAGCACCGTGTTCGGCTATCCGGGCGGGGCGATCATGCCCGTATACGACGCGCTGACCTTCTACCCCGAGGTGCGGCATGTGCTGGCGAGGCACGAGCAGGGCGCCATTCACGCGGCGGAAGGCTGGGCCAAGGCGACCGGCGAGATCGGCGTCTGCCTGGCGACCTCGGGGCCGGGCGCGACCAATCTGGTGACAGGCCTGGCGGACGCGATGATGGACTCGGTGCCGCTGCTGGCGATCACCGGGAACGTGGCGCGGCACCTGATGGGCACCGACGCCTTTCAGGAGGCGGACATCACCGGGATCACGCTGCCGATCACCAAGCACAACTACGTGGTGCGCGACGTGGAGGAGCTGCCGCAGGTGATCGCGGAGGCGATCCGCATCGCGCGCAGCGGAAGGCCCGGCCCGGTGCTGGTGGACATCCCCAAGGATATTCAGCTCGCGCCCTATCACGGCGAGATCACTGCACCGCACGCGCGCCCGGAAGCGCCCGCACCTGCGCCGGAAGCCACTGAACGCGCCCGTGAACTGCTGCGCGGCGCCAAGAAGCCGGTGATCCTGGTGGGCGGCGGCTCGCTCGACGCGGCGGCGGAAATCACCGCGCTGGCCCGCGCCTGGGACATCCCGGTCATCACCACGCTGATGGGGCTGGGGGCCTTTCCGGCGAGTGACCCGCTGTGGCTGGGCATGCCGGGCATGCACGGCTCGGTGGCCGCCAACCGCGCGATCAGCGAGGCGGACGTGCTGCTGGGCATCGGGTTGAGATTCGACGACCGGGTGACGGGCCGCGTGAGTGGCTTCGCGCCGAACGCCGCCATCATCCACGTCGAACTCGACGCCGCCGAGATCGGCAAGATCGTGCGGACGCACGTCCCGGTGCGCGGTGACGCGCGGGTGGCCGCCCGGCTGCTGACCGAGGGCGCGCAAAAGCTGGACCTGCCCGAGTGGAAGGCGCAGATCGGGGAATGGAAGTCGCGCACCCGGCAGCCCGACCACTGGGGCGCGGCCCATGCGGTGCAGGCGGTCGTGGGGCGCCTCGGTCCCGACGACATCCTCTCTTCGGACGTGGGGCAGCACCAGATGCTCGCCGCGCAGCTCGCGCGCTTCGAGCGGCCCCGGCGCTGGATCAACTCGGGCGGGCTGGGCACGATGGGCTTCGGCTTTCCCGCCGCGATTGGCGCGGGGATGGCCGAGCCGGGCGTGCGCTCGGTGGTGATCGCGGGGGACGGCGGCTTCCAGATGACCGCGCAGGAACTCGCCACGCTGAAGATGTACGACATCCGCAACGTCAAGATCTGCATCATCAACAACTCCTATCTGGGCATGGTGCGCCAGTGGCAGGAGATGTTCCACGAGCGCCGCTACTCGGAAGTGTGGTTGGGCGACTCCAACCCAGATTTCCTGAAGCTGGCGGACGCTTACGACGTGCCCGGCTACCGCGCCAGCAGCGCGGAGGAACTGCCCGCCGCCATCGACGCCTGGCTGGCCGACCCCCGCTCCTCCCTGCTGGAAGTCGTGGTGCCGCACGAACACGCCGTCTTCCCGATGGTCCCCGCCGGGGCGGCGCTCAATGAGATGATCGAGGCCGAACCCCCCCGCGCCCCACGGAAGGAGGCGAAGGACGCATGACCGCCCCCACCTCACAGGATCACCCCCAACGTGACCACCTCGTTTCCGCCCTGGTCCGCGACGAGCCGCGCGTGCTGACCCGCATCACGTCCCTCTTCGGGCGGCGCGGGTACAACATCAGGAGCCTCTCGGTCGGCTCCACGGAGCATCCCGGCGTGAGCCGCATGACCTTTGTCGTGACCGGCGACCGCGGCGTGGTCGAACAGGCGATGCGGCAACTGGAAAAGCTGCACGATGTCATCAAGATCATCGACCACAGCCTCGAAAAGTACGTGGACCGTGAACTGGTGCTGGTCAAGGTGGCGATCACGCCCGAGAGCCGCGTCGAGGTCCGCCAGATCGCGGAGGACTTCCGCGCCCGCATCGTGGACGTGGGCCGCCACGCCCTCACCTTTGAGGTCACCGGCGACGAGGGCAAGATCACCGCCTTTATCGAGCAGATGCGCTCCTTCGGAATTCTGGAAACCATGCGGACGGGCCGCATCGCCCTCACACGCGGTTCCAACGCCGACATTCCCAGCCACGTCTACCACGGGGGCGAAACCGAGACGCTCCGGCCCGCCGTGGAGGGCATCGAACCGCGCGAGGAGAGGGCGCGGGGGGTGCCGAATCTGTTTTAGAGAGCGTCAAGCCCGGTCGGTGAGGTATTCGACTCCGGCACCCACCGCTCTGAGTTGGTCCTCCAGTGCGAGCGCGGAGGCAGGTGCGGAAGAGAACGTGTAGATGTCAACGCAACATCCACAGCCTTCGTTCTCCAACGCTGCAACGTCCACCCCACTGCTCTCTGCCCAGGTCACAAAAGCACGGCGCTGTGACGGCTCGTCTACTTCCAGAATGACACGCAGCCTGACTGCCGATGCGTCAGCATGATTCACATCCAGGACTCTACTCCCGAAAGAGAAGACCTCCTCCCCTAGCTCACATTCCCCCCCACCTCACTTTCTGTAGGAGAATCCCCCAATGGCTGCAAAAATGTATTACGACCGCGACGTGAGCCTCGCCCCTATCGAGGACAAGCTGATCGCCATCATCGGCTACGGCAGCCAGGCACACGCGCACGCGCAGAATCTGCGGGATAGCGGCCTGAACGTGGTGGTCGGCCTGCGCGAAGGCAGCCCCAGCCGCGCCAAGGCCGAGCAGGCGGGCCTGCGGGTGGCGAGCATCGAGGATGCCGTGAAGGAAGCGGACGTCATCATGCTGCTGATCCCCGACGAGAACCAGCCGAAGGTGTACGAGGAGAGCATCGCCCCCAATCTGACGGCGGGCAAGGCGCTGGCGTTCGGCCACGGCTTCAACGTCCACTTCGGGCGCATCAAGCCGCCTGCCGACGTGGACGTGTTCCTGGTCGCGCCCAAGGGGCCGGGCCACATGCTGCGCCGCGTGTACGTGGATGGCGCGGGGATGCCCAGCATCTTCGCCGTGCAGCAGGACGCGACCGGCAATGCCCGTGACATCGCCCTGGCCTACGCGCGCGGTATCGGCGGCACCCGCGCGGGCGTGCTGGAAACCACCTTCAAGGAGGAGACGGAAACGGACCTCTTCGGGGAGCAGAGCGTTCTCTGCGGCGGCGTCACGCACTTGATCCAGGCGGGCTTCGAGACGCTGGTGGAGGCGGGGTATCAGCCCGAAATCGCCTACTTCGAGACGCTGCACGAGGTCAAGCTGATCGTGGACCTGATCTACGAGAAGGGCTTCGAGGGCATGCGCCACTCCATCTCCAACACTGCCGAGTACGGCGACTACGTGACCGGCCCGCGCATCATCACCGACGAGACAAAGGCCACCATGAAGGACGTGCTGGGCGACATCCAGAGCGGGAAGTTCGCGCAGAGCTTCATAGGTGACGCTGAGAGCGGCTTCCCGTACATGAAGGAGCAGCGCAAGAAGATGCGCGACCACACGCTTGAGGTGGTGGGCAAGGAGTTGCGGGACAAGATGCCCTTCATCAGCAAGCAGGAGCTGGAGGTCTGAGGAGCGGCCAGCTTTTAGCCGTCAGGGGTCAACTCTGAGAGAAGAGCTTTGAGCAAAAGAGGGCGGTTTTGCTCCTCCCCTCTTAAGCCCACGCCCTGGCCCGCGCCGCCTTGCGGTCCCCTAGCCGCGAATGGCTCCTCGCGCTGAAGGAGGTCAGCCCTGACTGGCCGGGCGAGCGCGCGGAGATCGTGAAGCGGCTCTGGAAGCGGCCCGACGAAACAGACCTCCTGCTGGACCTGCTGCTGCGCGAGGGGCTGACGGAAGAGGCGCTGCGGCTGGTGGGCGAGCGGGAGAGGAATATCCCGAACCGGCAACTGCTCGCCCTCTCCGAACAACTCGACCCCGCGCGGGCCGTCCCGCTGATCTTGCGCGCAGCGCAGCGGCACATCGACAGGCGGACACGGGGCAGCTACCACGAGGCTGCGCAGGTGCTGGCAAGGCTCCCGGCCTTGATCGGCAAACAGGCCACGGACTGGGAAATCTGCGCCGTGGTGGAACGCCAGCCCCGGCTGCCCGCGCTCAGGGACGAACTGCGGCAGGCCGGGTTGCTGTAACCCGTGTAGACGACTCCCTCCCCCCCGCTCTCCCCTCCCGTTACCATGCACCCCATGACAGCGTTCGGCGGCCTTCTTCTTAGCCTTCCTCCGGTGGAGTGAACGGCGAAGACCCGCCTTACCCCCGGAGGAACCCCCTCCGGGGTTTTCTTTGATTCCCCGCCCTCTCACCCTTCAGGAGACTCCCCATGACCCAGCCCCAGGCAGCAGGCCAGCGCATCCGCATCTTCGACACCACCCTGCGCGACGGCGAGCAGTCGCCGGGCGTGGCGCTGAACCACACGCAGAAGCTGGAAATCGCGCACCAACTGGCCCGCCTGGGCGTGGACGTGATCGAGGCGGGCTTTCCCATCGCCTCCCCCGGTGACCTGGAAGGCGTGAGCCGCATCGCCCGCGAGGTCCGGGGGCCGATCATCGCCGGGCTGGCCCGCGCCAACCGAGCCGACATCGAGGCAGCAGCGAAGGGGGTGGAGCTGGCCGAGAAGCCTCGCATCCACACCTTTATCGCCACCAGCCCGATTCACATGGCGAAGAAGCTGCAATTGGAGCCGGACGCCGTGATCGAGCGGGCGGTGGAGGCGGTGCGCCTGGCCCGCTCCTTCGTGGATGACGTGGAATTCAGCGCGGAGGATGCCACCCGCAGCGAGCGCGAATTCCTGGCCCGTATTTTCCAGGCGGCGGTGGAGGCGGGCGCGACGACCATCAACGTCCCCGATACGGTGGGGTACACCACGCCCGAGGAAATCCGCGATCTATTCGCGTACCTGCGCGGCGAACTGCCCGCCCACGTCATCCTGTCCGCCCACTGCCACGACGACCTGGGGATGGCCGTCGCCAACTCCATCGCGGCGGCGGAGGGGGGCGCGCGGCAGATCGAATGCACGGTCAACGGCATCGGGGAGCGGGCGGGGAACGCGGCGCTGGAAGAGATCGTGATGGCCTTTCATACCCGCAAGGACCACTATGGCTTCGAGACAGGCATCCGCACCCGCGAGATTTACCGCGCCAGCCGGATGGTCAGCCGCCTGTCGGGGATGCCCGTGCAGCCGAACAAGGGCGTGGTGGGCGACAACGCCTTCGCGCACGAGTCCGGCATTCACCAGGACGGGGTTATCAAGGCCCGCGAGACGTACGAGATCATGAACGCCGAACTGGTCGGGCGTGAGGCCGCCGTGCTGGTGATGGGCAAGCACTCGGGCCGCGCCGCCTTCCGCAAGGCGCTGACCGACCTGGGCTACGAGGTGGACGAGGAGCGCATCAAGCACCTGTTCGCCCGCTTCAAGGACATGGCCGACCGCAAGGGCCAGATTTACAGCGACGACCTGCGCGCCCTGGTGGAGAGCCGCAGCGACGTGCCGCAGACCTTCACGCTGGAGGGCTTCCAGATCACCTCCGGCATGAACATGACGCCGGTCGCCTTCGTGCGCCTGCACACCCCCGACGGCCAGGTGGACGCCACCGCCCACGGCGACGGCCCGGTCGAGGCCGCCTTCCAGGCCATCAACAAGATCACCGGCATCACCCCCGTGCTGGAGAGTTACCGCATCCAGGCCGTCACGGGCGGTGGGGACGCGCTGGGCGAAGTCAGCATCGGCGCCCGCTACGGCGAGACGACGCTGCACGGGACCGGCGTGGCGACCGACGTGGTTGAAGCTTCTGCCCGCGCCTGGATTCGCATCGTGAACCAGGTGGTGGCGGGGATGGGCAAGAGCCGGGCGGTGAGCCAGACGACGGTGTAATCGGGTGAACCGCAGAGAGGGTGGGGGAAACTCCGCCTTCTTGCTCTTGGAGCCGACATTCCGGCGGGAACGAGCGTTGGCTCCCGCTCGGGGAGTTCAGGAGGAAGCATGAGCGCCTATGTGATCGGCCTGCTGGATGTCCACGACCCCGAGGGCTACTCCACCTATTCGGGGCAGGTGCCCGCCACCCTCGAACCTTACGGCGGCCAGTTTCTCGTGCGGGGGGGCCAGCCCGAAGCGCTGGAGGGCGCGGCGCCCGGCCGGGTGGTGGTGATCGCCTTTCCCTCGGCCGAGCAGGCCCGCGCCTGGTACGAGTCCGAGGGGTACACGCGCCTTCGCCCCTTGCGACAGCAGAGGGCGGCAGGCCAGCTCATCCTGGCTCACGGCCTAGGGTCTGTCTGGCTGAATTTGGCAGGATAGGGGGATGGGACGGACGGATTTGACGGAGCAGCAGTGGGCCATTCTGGCCCCACTGCTCCCCAAAAACCCCAAGAAGGGACACGCCTACAAGGACCATAAGCCGGTGCTGAACGGCATTATCTGGCGTCAGAAGACCGGGGCAACGTGGCGAGACATTCCCGAGCGGTATGGGTCGTGGAAGACGTGTCATGACCGCTTCACCCGCTGGTCGCGCAGCGGGGTCTGGGCCGAGATTCTGGCCGCCCTGCACCTGAAAGCGGATGCTGAGGGAAAGATTGATTGGGAAGGCGCGGCGGCGGACAGCACGCACGTCAAAGCCCACCGCGCTGCGGTGGGCGCACGAAAAGAGCCAGCCAAGCTGGAAAAAAGGGGGCGCTCGAAGACGAGTGGCTCGGGATCAGTCGTGGGGGACGCACCACCAAAATCCACGTCCTGATGGATGGGAAGTGTCGGCCCCTCAGTGTGCTGATCTCTGCTGGGCAGGCGAGCGACCCGACCTACCTCGTGCCGCTTCTGGAGGCCGTGCGGGTGGGGCGTCCCGGACCGGGACGCCCGCGCAAGCGTCCCCCGACCCTTCGGATGGATCGGGCGTATGGGGCGAGGAAATACCGGCGTGCTTTGCGGGCACGCAAGATCAGGTGTGTCTGTCCCGAGCGCCAGGATGCGCGCAAGGCCCGGCTGCGGAAGGGCAAGCGGGGGGGACGCCCCCCAAAATTTGACGCAGAAGCCTACAAAGGCCGCCAGGTCGTCGAACGGGGGATCAATCGCCTCAAGGATTTTCGGGCGATTGCCACCCGGTACGAGAAGCGTGGACACCAGTTTTTAGCCGGTGTCCACCTCGCTTGCATCCTTCTTTGGCTTTGATTCTTCAGCCAGACAGACCCTAGACGCATCTTCCCGGAGTTAGCCGGTGGGCCAGGCGACGGGGTAAACAAAGCGGGGAGGCGGAGTGGACGGCTCGGCCCCCTTCCTTCCTGGAGGGCCAGTGGTTTTAGAAATCGCCATGCTCAACATCCGCGCGGGGCAGACCGCCGCCTTCGAGGCTGCCTTTGCCCAGGCGCAACGCATCATTTCCGGGATGCCCGGCTACATCCGCCACGAATTGCAAAAGTGCCTGGAGGACGACCACCGGTACGCCCTGCTGGTCTGGTGGGAGACGCTGGAAGCGCACACGGTCGGCTTTCGCGGCAGCCCGGAATATCAGGAGTGGCGGGCGCTGCTGCACCATTTCTACGACCCGTTCCCGACGGTCGAGCATTTCGTGCCTTCGCTTCCCTGAAAGCGAGAGGGCCAGGAAGATCACGCTCCCCGGCCCCTTGATCCGTGATTCACTCCCACTCAATGGTGGCGGGCGGCTTCCCGGTGATGTCGTACACCACGCGGTTGATCTCGTGGACCTGATTGACGATGCGGTTGCTCATCGTCGCCAGGAAGTCGTAGGGGAGCCGTGCCCACTCGGCGGTCATGAAGTCGTCGGTGGTGACGGCGCGCAGGGCGGCGGTGTAGGAGTAGGTGCGCTCGTCGCCCATCACGCCGACGGACTGGATCGGCGTCAGGACGGCGAGGGCCTGCGAGCAGCCGTCATAGAGGCCGAACTCGCGCAGGCCGCTGATGAAGATGTCGTCCACCCGCTTGAGAATGTCGAGTTTTTGGCGGGTGATCGCGCCGAGGCAGCGAATCGCCAGGCCGGGGCCGGGGAAGGGGTGGCGCATGCGGATGGCGTCGGGGAGGCCCAGCAGACGGGCGATCTCGCGCACCTCGTCCTTGAAGAGGGTGCGGAAGGGTTCGACCAGTTTGAACTGGAGGTCTTCGGGCAGGCCGCCGACGTTGTGGTGGCTCTTGATGTTGGCCGCGCCCTCGCCGCCCGCCGACTCGATCACGTCGGGGTAGAGCGTGCCCTGCGCGAGGAAGTCGAAGGGGCCGTACTTGCGTGCCTCGCGCTCGAAGGCCCGGATGAACTCGCGCCCGATGATCTTGCGCTTCTCCTCGGGGTCGGAGACGCCCTCTAGTGCGCCCAGGAATTCCTCGCTGGCATCCACGGTGACGAGGTTCACGCCCAGGGGCCGCAACGCTGCCTCCACCTGTTCGCGTTCGCCCAATCGGAGCAGGCCGTGGTCGATAAAGACGGCGGTCAGGCGGTCACCGATGGCGCGGGAGAGCAGCAATCCCAGTGTGGAGGAGTCCACTCCGCCGCTGATGGCGAGCAGGACGCGGCCGTCGCCGACCTGCGCCCGCACGCCTTCAATCAGCTCGTCGACGATGTGTTCGGCGTTCCAGTCGCGCGCCACGCCGCAGATGTCGAGGAAGTTCGCCAGCAGTTGCCCGCCCTTGGGCGTGTGGACGACCTCCGGGTGGAACTGGACGCCGTAGCGGTGGGTGACGGGGTTCTCGATGGCGGCGACGGGCGTGTCCTCGGTTTCCGCGATCACCTCGTAGCCCTGGGGGAGCTGCGTCACCGAGTCGCTGTGGCTCATCCAGGCCACGAATTCGCCCTGAATCCCGGCGAAAAGCTGGCCGCCGTAGCGGGTCAGGTCCGCCTTGCCGTACTCGCGTTTCCCGGCCCGCTTCACGTCGCCGCCCGCCTCGTGGGCGAGGAACTGCATCCCATAACACACGCCCAGGAGGGGCACGTCGAGGTCGAGCACGCCGGGGGCCGGACGCGGGGCGTTCGCGTCGTATACGCTGCTGGGGCCACCCGACAGCACGATGCCCTGGGGGTTTTCCTGCGCGATGCGTTCCAGGCTGGAGCTGCCCGGAAGGATCACGCTGTACGCGCCGAGTTCGCGGAAACGCCGGGCGATCAGGCGCGTGAACTGGCTGCCGAAGTCGAGAATGACAACACTCACGGAGGGGATTGTCTCACATGGGGCGCTGGCGCGCCCGTCCAGCCGTCAAACCGTCTAGGGCGTGATGAACGAGTATCCCTCGGACCTCTAGACCGTTAGACGGCTGCGCCGCCACCTCACGGCGTCAGGGCAATCTGGACCGGCACTGCGCTGGGGGCCT
Organism: Deinococcus metallilatus; assembly: GCF_004758605.1. Lineage (NCBI taxonomy): Bacteria > Thermotogati > Deinococcota > Deinococci > Deinococcales > Deinococcaceae > Deinococcus > Deinococcus metallilatus. The sequence continues at coordinate 960,276 of NZ_CP038512.1, read as the reverse complement.
TCACCGTCACCGTGCCGGGCGTGTAGCCCTCGGCGGCCACGCGCAGGGTGTAGGTGCCGGGCCGGGGCAGGCGCACCACACCGGGCGCACGGCCCACCTCCTGATCGGGATTCACCTTCACGCCTGGGGGGGCGGACACCAGGCTCAGGCGCACGGGAACACCCTGTGCGCCGCGCACCGTGAAGCGCACGTCACAACACGGTTGGGGCGTCGTGGCCGCCGGGATGGGCACGGGAGCGGAGGCCGCGGCAGACCGCCAGGCCCACCACGCGCCGAACAGGAGCAGCAGGAGGAGCAGGGCCAGCACGGGCAGCAGCCAGCCCGGGGAGCGGGGCCTGGCCGGGGGCGTCTCGCGGCCGGGTTTGACCACACGCCGGGTACCGTCGGCATCCCAGGTGATCCGCACCGGCTGGTCCGCCACACGCCGCGCCGGAACCCGTCCGGTCACGGGCCTGGGGACGGCGGAAGGGACGGGCGCGGCCTCCCCCGGAGAGGCGTCCCCGCCAGGCTCCACCTCGGCCGGGACACTGGCTGCATCTTCGCTCTCAGAGGCGCGGGGAACAGGTCCGGGCGGGGCGGCCGTCACCTCCAGCGGAGGAGGCGCAGGGACAGGCGAAGCCGGAGCGGCCGCCGGGCTGGGTGGGGGTTCCTCTTTCTCCGGCCGTTCCTGGGCCGGGACGATGGGCGGAGCGCCGCGTCTGGGTGCTTCCCGCACCGGCGCGGGAGCGTCCAGCCGGGCGAGGAGGTCGCGGGCGGTGGCGCCGCCGGGCAGCTCACGCAGCGCGGGCGGCACGCCTCCCAGCGTTTCCAGGGCCCGCAGCAGGTCACGCAGGTCCCTGGCGGGGGTGGCCTCCCCGCCCCAGGGCAGGCCCGCGCCCGCGAGCGCGACGCGCCCGTCCACACTCCAGAGCTGCGCCGCATCCACGCCGCCGTGGGTCAGCCCCGCCTCGTGCAGGGCCGCCAGCCCGGCCAATCCCCCACGCGCCGTGAGCAGCGGGTCGGAGGCGGGCAGCGCGTGGGGCGGCAACTCGGTGACCACATAGGCCGTGTCGCCGTCGATGCCGCCCTCGCTGGAGGGCAGCAGGGCCGGGTCGGCGGGCAGATCGGGCAGGGGGACCGCGTGGGGCAGCACGTGCAGCAGCACCGGGATGCCGGTCAGGCGGTCGGTGGCGCGCAGCGTCCGCACGGTGCCAGCGGGCCGGTCGCCCGTCAGGTCACGTGCGGCCACGTAGGGGCCGATGGGCTTCACAGGGCAAGTATAGGGGCGAACGGTGAACTCCCGCACAGAACGCCCCCGGCGCGTAGCCCCCACCGTGACGCCGTACACGCCCCGTCCCGCCTCCCCCGGCGTATCGTGCCGGACATGACGGACCTCTCCCCCTCCCCTGCCACCACCGCGCACCACGCCGCCGCGCCCCGGTCCGTCCGCGCCGCGGTCCTGACCGTCAGCGATACCCGCAGCGAGGAAACGGACACCAGTGGCCAGTACCTGCTGGCCGAGCTGCGGGCCGGGGGCCACGAGGTCGTGGGCTACCGCGTGGTGAAGGACGACGCGCTGATCATCCGCAGCACCCTGACCGACTTTATGCGGGACGCGGTGGTGGTGATTTCCAGCGGCGGCACCGGCATCACCGGGCGGGACGTGACGATTCCGGTGGTGGAGTCGCTCCTGACCAAGCCGATGCCGGGCTTCGGGGAACTGTTCCGGATGCTGAGTTACCGCGAGGTGGGCGGCGCGGCGATGCTGTCACGCGCGGTGGGAGGGCTGGCGGGCCACACGCTGCTGTTCGCCCTGCCCGGTAGCCTGAACGCCGTGCGGACTGCCTGGGAGGGCCTTCTGCGGGACGAGCTGGGGCACCTCGCCTTCGAGGTGGCGCGGCACGGCCAGCCGGGGACAGCGCAACCGGGGCAGGCGGGCGGGGTGGGCTGAAGGTGCAGGACTGGCTGACCCCCGGCAACCACATGACGCCCCAGTACGCCCTGGCGCTGGCCCTGATCGCCGGGTACTGGCTGTGGCGGGTGGCGCGCGAGGCCCGGCAGAGCTGGGGGCCGCGCGCCTCGTGGTGGACCGTGCCGGGGTTGATGCTGCTGTGGCTGACCCCCCTGGCCGACGTGCCCGCGCTGTTCGGGCTGGGCGCGGCGCTGCTGCTGCTGGCCGAGTTCTGGCCGGGCGCCTTCCGGCCCGCGCGGGAGCGTCCCGGCTGGGCCTGGCCGCTGGTGGGCGTGCTGGTCGGCCTGGCGCTGCTGGGGCGGATCGCCGCGCGGGGCGGGACCGACGTGTCGGTCATGCTGGCCCTGGCCGCGCTGCTCGCCGGACTGGGCGGCCTGCTGGCGGCGGCCCTCTACCGCGAGCGCCCCACGTCCCGCACCCTGGGCCTGGAGGTCCGCTTCGCGCGGGTGCAGCTCCCCGAGTGGCCCGACCTGAGCGTCACCCTGACCGAACGGGGCGCGCGGCTGGTCAATGTCTCGGACGGCCCGCTGCGACTCGCGGGCTGGTCCCCTTCCGGCATGAACGCCTGGCTGCGCGTCCGGACCGAGGGCGGCACCCCCCTGAACACCCTCCAGGTCGGGCAGAGCGCCTTTCTCCCGCTGAATGACCGCATGGGCGGCGTGCGCGTCTGGTACGTGCCGGGCCACCGCCAGGCCCAGCCCCGCCTCTTCCGGGCGGACTGGACCCCGCAGGCGTATGCGGATCAGCGGGTGTTGAACTGAGAGCTTAGGACTTATGCGATTCAAAAGACGAGAGCGTGTAGAGCGGCTTTTTACTCCTCCCCCCTTGCGGGGGAGGCTGGGAGGGGGGTGGACGGCGCAGCCGTCCCGGCACAAGGAATCTCTGTTTACCTCTCCCAGTGAGGAACTCGTTTCGCGTAAGTCCTAAGCTTTCAGCGGTCAGCAGAGAGTGGTCAGCAGGGAGTATGCCCCCTCTGCCCTCTCACACCTCCCTCCGTGCCCTGGCGTATGGTGGGCGGCATCGTGAGTCTGGTTTTTGAGTGGTCGGCGCTGGCCGCGCTGACGGAGACGCCTGGAACGGGGGGCCGTCTGCGGGCGGCACCGGAGGATTTCCGGGTGGAGGAGGTGCCCGCCTATCCCCTCTCCGGGGAGGGCGAGCATCTGTTTGTGCATCTGGAGAAGACGGGACACACCACCGCGCACGTGCTGCGCGAACTGGGCGCGCAGGTCGGCGTGCGGGACCGGGACGTGGGGGTGGCCGGGCTGAAGGACCGCCACGCGGTCACGACGCAGTGGATCAGCCTGCCCGCGAAGTACGAGGAGCGGCTGGCGGCCTTCGATCTGGCGGGCGTGCGCGTGCTGGAGACGCGGCGGCACGGCAACAAGCTGGGGCTGGGGCACCTGCGCGGCAACCGCTTCGTGGTGCGGGTGCGGGACGCGGCGGGGACGGCGGACCGGGCGGTGACCACGCTGGCCCTGCTCGCGGCGCACGGCATCCCGAACTACTTCGGGCCGCAGCGTTTCGGGTTGAAGGGCCTGAACGCCGAGGAGGGGTTGCGGGTGCTGCGCGGCGAGTCCCGCCTGCGCGACCCCCGCGTGCGCCGCTTTCTGACCACCAGCGTGCAAAGTCTGGTGTTCAACCGCTTTCTCAGCCTGCGATTGGAGCGCGGCCTCTTCGACCGGCTCCTGGCGGGAGACATGGCGAAAAAGCACGACACCGGGGGCGTCTTTCTGGTGGAGGACGCGGCGGCCGAGTCCCCCCGCGCCGAGCGGGGCGAGGTGAGCGCCACCGGCACCCTCTTCGGCAAGAAAGTCAAGCCGCTGACGCTGGACGCGGGCGAACTGGAACGCGAGGCTCTGGCGGCCTTCGGCCTGACGCCCGAGGTCTTCGCCTCGCGCCGGGGGGACCGCCGCCTCACGCGCGTCTTCCCCGAGCAGACCGAGGTCCGCCCCGAGGAGGACGGTTACACGGTGGCCTTTACCCTCCCCAAGGGCAGTTTTGCCACCAGCGTCCTGCGCGAAGTGATGAAGACCGACGTGGACACGGCGGCGGGCGACCCGGACGAGGGCGACGAGGACACCGAATGAGGCGGGCGGGGCCAGCGGTCCTCCTCACGCTGCTGGGCGCGGCCCTCGCCACGCGGGTGCCAGCGGCCCAGGTGGGCCTGCGCCCCTCGTTCGGCGGGGCGGTGCTGGAAGGCCGCATCGTGGCCGGGGCGGACGATGAGTTGACGGGGGTCTGGAGCGCCCAGGGCCGCGCGCGCCTGCTGAAGTGCGCGCCGCGCTGCGAGGCGGTCCAGGCCATTCCAGTGTCCGGCACCCTGCTGATGAGCGCGGAAACGCCCTACCGGGTGGCCGTCGGCGGGGAGTTCCGGCCCGGACAGCACGTGAAGCTGACCCTGCGGTTCAAGAACATGCAGGTGCTGAACGTGGACGCGCTCGTCAACCGCCCTTGAAAGGCGACCTGCGCGCCGCCTTCCTCGGCACGACCTACGGCACGGCCCACGAACGCTTCCGGCTGTCGGCGGAGCGGGGACCGGCCCCCGCATGGGCACGCAGAACGTGGGCAGTCGTCACGGCCTGGAATCCGGGTGCTGTACAGCTCCCCCATGAAATCAACGCCCAGGCCGAAGCCGCGTTGCTCGCCCGGGTCCGGGCCAGTGGCCTCTCCCCCCTCCCCGCCCACAACGGCGAGGGCGAGTGGCGCGAGGAGGCGCTGATCGTCCCCGGTGCGCGGCTGGGGCAAGCGGCGGCCTGGGGCGGAACCTTCGGGCAGGCGGCGGTGCTGTGGGGCACGGGCGCGCGGGCCGCGCTGGTCTGGCTGGACGGCGAGGGGAACGTCAGCGGAGTGGAACGCTTCTGGGCGGGGAGAGTCGCAGGATGCGGGCGGTAGGTTTTGGGGCTGACCGCCAGGACCGACGCAATTTAGAGAGAAGACCGTGTAGAACGGCAAAAAAACCTCCTCCTCAAACGCTTGATGTGCATTACGGGTCGGGCGGGCAGAGCGCGCAGAACTGTTTTTCTCGTCTGGCACGAGGGAGAGCTCCGACCGCCACCCCCTCCTGCGGAGCTGTGCAAGACCCCGCAAGGGGCTGAGTGAAGCAGGCCAGTCCCCCATAGAGAAGAAACGACGTGTGGGGCGATAAAAAACCCCTCCCCCTTGAGGGGGGAGGTTGGGACTTGTAAAGCTCCGCAGGAGAGGGGGTGAACGGGCTTGGCGTCAGGGGCCAATGGATGACCGATCTCGGGCCTGCCTTGAGGGCAAGTGGCGTCCCTGGCTCCCCTTGAACGAAACTGATTGAGGGGTTGACCAGGGTGCACCTACCCAAAAACAGACGTTGTGTTTGCCCTGCGCGTCAGTCCCAGGCGCACCGCTCAACGCTGACCGCTGCCCTTATACTGCCCCCTTGTGACGCCGGACTCTGCTGACGCGATTTCCCCGCTGGGCGTGCTGCCCCCGCCCGGGCCGTCGTGCGTGCATCTGCCGCTGGACGTGACGCCGCAGGAATTGGCGCGCTACGCGGTGGGCCTGGCGAACGCGCGGGGCGGCACGGTGCTGGTCGGCGCGGACGCGCCCAAAGCCCAGGGCACCGGCGAGCGCGACGCGGGCGAGCTGCACCCCCTGATGGTCACCCACGCGATTTTTGAGCTGTCAGGCGGGCGGCTGACCGTGAACGTGCAGCACTGGCGTCAGCCGGGCGGCGGCAAGGTGCTGGCGGTCTTCGTGCCGCAGGCCCCCTACGTGCTGGCCGCGCCCGACGGGGCGGTGCTGGCCTGGGACGGCTCGCACCTTGTCCCGGTCACCCCGGCGGAGAGCGAGCCGATAGCGCAACAGGACTACACGGCGGTGGTGCCTCCCGACGCCTCGCTGGCCGACCTCGACCCGCACGAGGTGGCGAGGCTGCGCGGGCTGGGGCAGAAGGGCGGCCTGGGTCACCTCCCCGACCTCGATTTCCTGCGCGAACTGGGGCTGTTGCTGCCCAGCGGCGGTGCGCTGAGGCCCACGCTGGCGGGCATCCTGCTGGCCGGGACCCCGGCGGCCCTCAAGGCGCACGTGCCGCAGGCGGAAGTCTGCTTCTACCACCACCAGACGCCCGACGTGGAATTCCAGTTCCGCGAGGACCTGCTGCGGCCCATCCCGGCCCTGCTGACCCGGCTGGCCGAACTGATCCAGGCCCGCAACCGCTTCACGCCGGTGCAGGTGGGCCTCTTTCGCATCGAGGTGTGGGATCAGGACGAGGCGGTCTACCGCGAGGCGCTGCTCAATGCCCTCACGCACCGCGACTACACCCTGCGCGACGCCGTGCATGTCCACCACTACCCCGACCGGCTGGAAATCATGAATCCGGGGGGGCTGCCGGGCGGCATCACGCCGGGCAATATCCTGCGGCACCAGCCCAAGCGCCGCAATCCGCTGCTGGCCGAGGTGCTGGCGCGGCTGGGCCTGGTGGAACGGGCGGGCGTGGGCGTGGACAAGATGTACGGCCTGATGCTGCGCCACGGCAAGGAACCGCCGGAATACACCACCTACCCCGACGCGGTCACGCTCGCGCTGCACTCGCCGGGCTTCGACGCCGAGTTCGTGCGCTTCGTGGCCCGCAAGCAGGAGGAAATGCAGACCTTATCGCTGGACATGTTGATCGTCCTCTCGCTGCTGGCGCGGGAGGGGGAGGCGACCCGGACGCATCTGGCCCGCGCCCTGCAACTCCCCGAGGACCGCACGCCGAGACTGCTGCGCGGCATGGAGGATCACGGCCTGATCGCGCGCTCCGGTGTGGGGCGCGGCATCGCCTACACCCTCTCGGACGAGGTGCGGCGGGCACTGGGGCGGGAAAGGCCCGGACCGCAGGTCACCCCGCCTCCCCCCACCCAGGGGACTCCGGAGGTTCCCGCCCGCGCACCCCGGCCTCCCCGCCCTGCCCCGGACGCCAGCGGCCCCACCCCCGCCGAGGTCCGGGCGGTGGCGCTGGCCCTGGCGCGCGAGCAGGGGCGGGTGCGCAACCGCGAGCTGCGGGAAGCCTGCGGCCTGAACACGCAGCAGGCGTGGCGGGTGCTGCGCCGCCTGGTGCTGGAGGGGCACCTGGTGAAGCGCGGCACCGGGACGCGCGACGCCGCCTACGAACTGCATTAGGTTCTGGACTCCAGCAGAAAAGGCCCCCAGCGGAAGGCCGAGCGCCGGGTGTCCCCGGAGGGTGCCAGAGGGCGAGGCCTTGACGGAAGTTGCGCGGCAGGATTCCGGGCGACGGGTTCTGCCCGGCCCGTCTCCGGAAAAAGCCTGCCCACGTGAACAGATTGACAGTCCCGAAGGCCGGGTGTAGCCTGCACTCACCGTTTTTAGCCTGTGGTGGAAACGCTTCCGTAAGACCGCAGTACGCGAGTGCTGGCCCACCGGGGCCAACAAGGGGGATGCATGAAGAAAGCCATTGCCATCGCCAGCCTGACCGCCGCCTTCTCGCTCAGCGCCGCGCACGCGCAGGGCGTGACCCTCACCTTCGCCTGCGACAGCGTGGGCCAGGGCTACGATGAGTGCCAGAAGGGGGCCAACGCCTGGGCCAAGCAGACGGGCAACACCGTGAAGCTGCTTCAGGTGCCCAAGGAAACCGACCAGCGTCTGGCGCTGTACCAGCAGCAACTCGGGGCCAAGTCCGGGGATGTGGACGTGTACATGATCGACGTGGTGTGGCCCGGATTGATCGGCCAGCACCTCCTCGACCTCAAGTCGTCCATCCCGCAGAGCCAGATCAACTCGTACTTCCCGGCCATCGTTCAGAACAACACCGTGAACGGCAAGCTGGTGGGCATCCCCTGGTTCACCGACGCGGGCGTGCTGTACTACCGTACCGACCTGCTGAAGAAGTACGGCTACAACGCGGCACCCAAGACCTGGAACGAACTCTCCACGATGGCGCAGAAGATCCAGGCGGGCGAGCGCAAGACCAACCCCAAGTTCGTGGGCTTCGTCTTCCAGGGCAAGAACTACGAGGGCCTGACCTGCGACGCGCTGGAATGGATCAACTCCTTCGGCGGCGGCACCATCATCGACAACAGCGGCAAGATCACTGTGAATAACGACAAGGCCGTGGAGGCCCTGCGCGCCATTCAGGCGATGGTCGGCCCGGTGGCGCCCCAGGCCGTGACCACCTACGGCGAGGAGGAAGCGCGCAACGTGTGGCAGGCCGGGAACTCTGCCTTCATGCGGAACTGGCCCTACGCCTACTCGCTGGCGGAAGCCTCCGGCAGCCCGATCAAGGGGAAGGTCGGCGTGGCCGCGCTGCCCGCTGGCCCCGGTGGCAAGCCCGCCGCGACGCTGGGCGGCTGGCAGCTCGCCGTGAACGCCTACAGCAAGCACCCCAAGGAAGCGGCCAGCCTGGTGCAGTACCTGACCAGCGCGCCGGAGCAGAAGCGCCGCGCCATCCAGGCCAGCTACAACCCCACCATCGCCTCGCTCTACAAGGACCCGGAGGTCCTGAAGGCGGTGCCCTTCTTCGGCAGCCTGTACGACGTGTTTATCAACGCCGTCGCGCGCCCCGCCACCGTGACGGGCGGCAAGTACAACGAAGTCAGCAACGCCTTCAGCACCGCCGTGTACAACGTGCTGACCAACAAGAGCGCGCCCGGCCCGGCCCTCAAGTCGCTCGAAGGCCAGCTCTCGCGCATCAAGGGACGCGGCTGGTAAACGCGGGGTCTGCCACGCTCTTCTGGCGCTGTTCCCGCCGTGCCTGAGTGCCCCCACCCGTGGGGCACTTTTTGTTCTCTCCCCCGGAGGCTCCCAAGCATGACCACCACCCCCACCTCCACCCGGCCTGCCGTCCGCCGGACACGTGGCCTGCACGCCAGCCGCACCCGCGTCGCCCTGCTGCTGCTGGTGCCGATGCTGCTGGTGCTGGCCGCCGTCGCCGGGTATCCCCTGCTGCGGACGATCTACCTGTCCTTTACCGACTACAACATCCTGCAAGACCCGGCGCCGAAGTGGATCGGCCTGGGCAACTACTGGTTCACCACGCCGGAAGGCGTGGGCCTGGGCGTCCTCCAGACGCCGGAGTGGTGGCAGTCGGTGTGGAACACGGTCAAGTTCACGGTCGGCAGCGTGATCCTCGAAACCGTGCTGGGCCTGGCCTTCGCGCTGATCATCAACTCCAAGATCAAGGGCCGGGGCTTCCTGCGGACGGCCATTCTGGTGCCCTGGGCGATTCCCACGGTCGTCAGCGCGCAGATGTGGAACTGGATGTACAACGATTCTTTCGGGGTCATCTCGCAGTGGGGGCAGAAGCTGGGCTTCCTGCATACCGGCGAGTCCTTTCTCAGCAACCCCGACACGGCTCTGGCCGCGCTGGTCGCGGTGGACGTGTGGAAGACCACGCCCTTCATGGCGCTGCTGCTGCTGGCGGGCCTCCAGACCATCCCCAGCGACATGTACGAGGCCGCCGACGTGGACGGGGCCTCGCCCTGGACGCAGTTCTGGCGGCTGACGCTGCCGCTGCTCACGCCCGCTCTCCTGGTCGCGCTGATCTTCCGCACGCTGGACGCGCTGCGCGTCTTTGACATGCCGTACATCGTGAAGGGGAACGCGCCCGAGACGATCACCATGAGCATCTACGCCCGGCAACAACTGATCCTGAACTCGCAGTTCGGGTTCGGCAGCGCCATCAGCGTGATGATCTTCCTCATCATCATGGTGTTCACGGCGATCTACGTGACCAGCCTGCGCGTGAAGTTCGACTGAGGAGGGGCGCTCCATGAATTCCAAGAATCCCGCCGTCCGCACCCTCACCCTGATCGTCTTCTGGCTGGTCGTGCTGATCGTCCTCTTCTACGTGCTGTTTCCCTTCTACTGGGCGCTGAAGACCAGCTTCACCGGCCCGGCGCAGCTCTCCGCCGAGGCGCTGCAATGGTTCCCCAGCAACCCCACCTGGCAGAACTTCCGCGACGTGTTCGCCGGACAGCCCTTTGGCCGCAACCTGCTCAACAGCGTCGTGGTCGCGACCGGTACCGTGCTCCTCAGCCTGCTGCTGTCGGCGCTGGCGGCCTACGCGCTGGGCAAGTTCCGCTTCCAGGGCAAGAGCGTCCTGATGTACATCATCCTGGCGGTCAGCGTGTTCCCGCAGATCGCGGTGCTGTCGGGCCTGTACACCATGATCAAGACCTTTTCGCTGTACAACACCTGGGGCGGCCTGATCCTCTCGTACATGATCTTCACGCTGCCCTTCACGGTCTGGACCCTGACGGCCTTCGTGCGCGAGATTCCCACCGAACTGGAGGAGGCCGCCTATGTGGACGGCGCCTCGCCGCTCCAGACCCTCTTCCAGGTGCTGCTGCCGGTGATGACGCCCGCGCTGGTCACGACCGGTCTGCTGGCCTTTATCAACGCCTGGAACGAGTACCTGTTCGCGCTGACCTTCACGTCCGACAACACCGCCAAGACCGTGCCGGTCGCCATCGGCAACTTCAGCGGCGCGACCATCTACGAGAATCCCTTCGGGCAGATCATGGCCGCCAGCGTGATCGTGACCATTCCGCTGATCGTGCTGGTGCTGGTGTTCCAGCGCAACATCGTCTCCGGCCTGACGGCGGGGGCGGTCAAGGGCTGAACGCCACCGGATAGGGGAAGGGGCCGCTCCGGTTGGGGAGGCCCTTTTTCTCTGAGCTTCTCCCCTACCGTCCCTCGGCCCGGCGCTGCGCCTCGTCCAGTGCGGCCTTCGCGCTCAGCTTCCCGGTGGTGGCCTGCGCGATGGCGTCTTCCAGGTACGCCGTCCACTCGCCATAAGCGGGCGCAGTGGGGCGGGGGACGGCGCGGTCCAGTTGCGCGTGCGCGGCCTTCAGTTGCGGGTTCTTGGCGTACCAGTCATTCAGCAGGGGCGTGACGCTGCGCCGGGGTGGGGCGTAGGCGGTGGTCTTCACCCAGTCGGCCAGGCGGGCCGGGTCCATCAGGAATTGCCAGAAGGCGACTGCCCCGGCCTGCTGGGCGGGCGTCGCGCCGCGCGGCACGGCGAGATTTGCGCCGCCCAGCGGAACGGTGCAGGCTCCGGCCTTCTCGCAGGGGAAAGGCGCGATCCCCAGTTGGAAGAACGGGAGCTTGCGCGCGTCGGTCCAGTTGGCGACGCTGGCGGGCACGAACAGGTTCTGGCCCCGCGCGAAGTCGAAGGCCGCGCGGGTGGCTTCCGAGAGGCGGCGCGGCTGTGCGAGCCCGGCGGCGCTCATGCGGGCGAGCTGGGTGAGCGCCTCCACCGCCTCGGGGCCGTTCAGGTTGGGCCGCCCGTTCACGACCAGGCTGCCCCCGCGCGAGGTGACGTTCGCCTCGAAGGTCCAGGCGTCGGCGGCGGCGACCAGCGGACGCCTGCCGTTCACTGCCAGGCTGCGGCTCACGGCTTCCAGCTCCGCCCAGGTCTGCGGCACGCTGGCCCCCGCCCGGCGCAGCGCCCCCGCGTTGTACAGCAGGACCGGCACGCTGACGTTCCAGGGGAGGCCGTAGCGCTTGCCCCCAACCTCGCCCGCGCGCCAGACCGGGGCGTACAGGTCGCGTGGCAGGTCCGCTGGGAGGGCGTCCGTGAGGCGGGAGAGGTCCGTGAGCTGCCCGTCCGCGACCAGCCGGGGAAACTGGGTGAACTCCACCTGCACGAGGGCCGGGGCATTCCCGGCCTTCAGCGCGGCCTGAAGTTGCGGCAGCAGGTCCCGGTAGTTTCCCAGTGACCGGGGCACCACCTCATACTGCGACTGCGAACGGTTGAAGGCCTGGGCGTACCCGGCCACGGTCCCCTGCACGCCGTCCATCGCGTGCCAGAACTCGATGCGGACCGGTTCGGCCTGGGCGAGGGTGCCCAGCAGCAGGGACAGGGGGAGAAGCAGGCGGCGCATAGGGGAAGGATAGCGGGGCCACCTTCCGCGCGTCTGATGGCCCGCCCGGAACTCAGGGCAGCACCGGGTAGAGGTCCACCCGCCCCCCCGGGCGCACGTCGTCGCGAGCAGCGATGGCGACGGTGGCGCTGGAGCCGCTGCGGCTGCTCAGCCGGGTCAGCAGGTCCACGAACTCGTTCACGTCGAGGCCCTGATTCGTGATGTACTCGCTGGGCACGCCGCTGGTGGTGAGGTCCACCACGGCGTCCTGCACCAGATTCTGGATCTGGGCCTGGAGGGCGCGGGTGTCGCCGCCCAGCGTGACGGTGGCGCGGCGGATCGGCTGGCCGCCCCGGTAGAGGACGCTGTTGGGCCGGGCGTCGCAGGTGAGGTCCACCGGAAAGCCGACGGCGGTGTTGCTCGCGGCGCGGCACTGCACGAAGGTGCTGGCGTTCAGACCGCGCAGCTTGGTTTCGAGGACGGCGCGGGCGGGGGCGCTCAGGCGCGCGGCGGGGTCGCCCTTCGCGCCCCGGCTGCTGGCGGCCGCCGACGCATCTTGCAGGAAGCCGTCGAGGTTGCGGACGCTGGGCACCACCCCCGCGTACACCAGGTCATTCTTGGGAAAGGCGAGGTCGGTGTTGCGGCTGGCGCTGAGTTCGTCGCGGGCGCTGGAATATTCGTCCTGCAACTTGCCCAGGCTGGCGCGGGTGCTGGCGAGGTCGCGGGCCAGCGCCTCGTTCGCGGCGCGCAGGTCGGTCTGCTGGGTCCGCAGCGCGGCGAGGTCCGCCTGCACGCGGTCGCGCTCGTGCAGGGCGGCGTCCCGGTCACGGGTGGCGGCGTCCCGCACCTGGGTGGCCGCGTCGCGCTCGCCCCGCAGGCGGTCACGGTCCGCGAGCAGGCGGGTGCGCTCGGCGGCGAGGCGGTCGCGGTCGCGCTGCGCGGCGAGGCGCTGAGCCTGGGCCTGGGCGCTGGCGGCCACGGCGATGTCCCGCGCG
>NZ_CP038512.1:932500-942500 GCF_004758605.1 Deinococcus metallilatus | reverse complement strand
CGGCGGGCACCATGAGCTTTCAGCCGTCAGCAGGTCGCCGCCGCGTTCGCCCCCCTTTTCAACTGAAAGCTGATCGCTGAACGCCGACAGCTTCCCGGAGATTCCCATGCAAGTCCTCCAAGGTGACGCCGCCCGCGCGGCCCTGACCCGCTCCTTTGGCGAGATTCCCGTCCCCGCCAGTGTCCTCGCCCGCATCGAGGCGACCTTTGGCGAACCCCTCACGCCGGAGGAGGTGGTCGCCCGCATCCTCGCGGACGTGAAGGCACGGGGAGACGACGCGCTGCGCGACTGGACGGAGAAACTGGACGGCACCCGCCCCGACGCGCTGGAAGTCACGAGGGAAGAAATCGAGGCGGCCGAAATTGACCCGGTGCTGCACGGCGCCATCCGCCTCGCCGTCACGCGCGTCCGGGCCTTTTACGAGCAGCAGCCCGCGCACGGCTTTCTGGACCACGGGCCGGACGGGGCGCTGGGGCAACTGGTGCGCCCGCTCGGAAGGGTGGGGGTGTACGTGCCCGGCGGCCTCGCGCCCCTGATCAGCACGCTGATTCACACGGCGGTCCCGGCACAGGTGGCGGGCGTTCCGGAGATCATCGTGACCACGCCGCCCGCGCGGGACGGCAGCGTGAACCCCGCCATTCTCGTCGCGGCGCGCGAGGTCGGGGTGGACCGGGTCTTCCGGGTGGGGGGCGCGCAGGCCATCGGTGCCCTCGCCCACGGCACGGCCAGCATTCCCGCCGTGGACAAGATCGCGGGGCCGGGCAACCTCTTCGTGGTGATCGCCAAGCGGATGGTGTACGGCGTGGCGGGCATCGAGAGCCTGCCCGGGCCGACCGAGACGCTGGTGGTGGCCGACGACAGCGCCGACCCGCGCTTTGTGGCCGCCGACCTGCTCGCCCAGGCCGAACACCTGGGGGCCGAACCGGTGCTGGTGTCCACCAGCCGCGACCTCCTGGTGGAGGTGCAGAACAAGCTGAACGGGCAACTCGAAGCCCTGCCCGAACCCAACCGCAGTTGGGCGCGCGACAGCGTCGCCAGCCGCATGAAGGTCGTGCTGGCCGCCGACCTCACCGAAGCCCTCGACCTCGCCAACCTCTATGCCCCCGAGCACCTCTGCCTGCTGACCCGCGACCCCTGGAGCCTGCTGGGGCAGGTGCGGCGGGCAGGCGGCGTCTTCGTGGGCGAGGCGAGCATGGAGGCGCTGGGCGACTACGTGGCGGGACCCAGCCACGTGATGCCGACCGGTGGCACCGCGCGCTTCATGAGTCCGGTCAACGTCCGCGACTTCCAGAACATCATCAGCGTGGTCGGCGTGAACGAGGACGCCCTGCGCCGCATCGGTCCCCCCGCCGCCCTCCTCGCCCGCGCCGAGGGCCTGGAAGCCCACGCCCGCGCCATCGAGAGCCGCCTGCTTCCAGAAGTCCCCGAAGCACACCCGGAGGCGACGCTGGACGCGCTGGAAGAGGATGTGGGACGGGGGTTGTAGAGGGCGGGGACAGAGTGAGGGCAGCCTGGCGGCCCCACCCCCACATGGCCTCTGCTTTGCAAGTCTCCCATAAAAGCTGGGTTAGGCATTCGGTCATCCATGGGCTTCTCTACGTCCGGCCAGTTCACCCCCACCCGGCCTCCCCCCTCTCCTGCGGAGCTGTGCCAGTCAAGGGGGAGGAGTTTTTTATCGCTCTACACGTTGTTTCTTCTTTATGAGAGACTGACATGCATCACTCAGCCCATATCACTCCGGACGCTGACGGCGGCCAAGTTGCGTCCGTTCTGTGCTGAAGCCCCCATCTTTTCAAACTCTGGAGCGGACGGCCTCTCCCCACCTTCCCGCTCCACATTCCAGGCAGCCGAGCCGTTCGGGCCGCAGGCCCGAGGCCTTCCAAGTTAGCGGGCAGAGCGTCGAGGCCGGACACGTCACCGCCCAACCCAGACCCACCGCTTCAGGGAACCTCTCTTGCCCAGCGCAGCGCCGCTCCCCCCTGCCCCCGGCGGGGGTAGGGGGGCTGGGGGGGTGGGGGCCAACCGAAGCAAGCTGCCCCGCCCCTCAACCCAACCCCCGCCTTCCATCTCTGGAAAGCGGGGCCAACCTGCCACCCAACCTCTACCCTTTCGCCGCCGGAGGCTGTGTCCCCCCGTCCGCCAACTGAATCAACCACGCCATGAGCTGCACGAACGCCAGCGCCATCGCGGGCAGCCCCGCCAGCATCATGATCCATCCGCTGATCTGCTGGTTTTGCAGCGGCGTCAGGTTCCAGAGGCACAGCGCCGAGACATACGGTGTATACAGCACCCGCTGCGAATACAGCCACACGGCGGCGACCGCCATCATCGGGAGGGCCGCCAGCAGCCCGAACCACCCGCGCGAGCCGATGTGGGCGGGCTGCACGCTGGGCAGGGGCCGCAGCACGACGCTCCAGACCAGCAGACTGCTCAGGAGGTACAGCGCGGGCAGCAGCGCGGCGGCGGTGTTCGTGACCACCGAGGCATTGAATCCGGCGGGCACGTTCCAGAAGATGATGACGGCGGCCCAGATCGCCAGCGCGACCCAGGGGTCCAGCAGCACACCCAGGACGCGCCCCAGCGGACGGCGCGGGTCGATCTGGACGCCGCGCGGCAGCCCCAGGACCAGCAACGGCGGCACGACCTCCGCCAGGACCATCAGGCGGCCCATGTACAGCGCCATGCTGTTCAGCGTCCAGGCGGTCGCGGCGGACTGCGTCGCCAGGATCAGCAGCACCATGCCCAGCAGGAACAGCACGACCTTCCAGACGGGCCAGCGGGCCTGCCCCGCTGGAGTCCGCCGCGCCTGAGCGAAGCGCCAGAGGTAAAAGGCGGTCACGGCCAGCACCGGCAGCCACACCAGCGGATCGAAGTGCAGGACCAGCAGGTCAGCCATGCCGGGGTTCAGGTTGGGGGCAGGGACAGTCATGGGGCGGGGTTCTCCAGAACGTACCGGAGGTCACGCACGACCCGGTCCACCTGCGGAAGCTGGGTGTAGTCCCACAGCACCCGCAGATGCCCGGAGGCGTCGACCAGGTAGGTGGCGGTGGTGTGGTTGATCTGGTAGTCGGCCTCTCCCTTCACGTCGGCCTTCTGGTAGGCCACACCATACTGGCGGGCCACCTCGGAGAGCGCGGGTTCGGGCACATGCACCCCGGTCGCCTTCCCGAAGAAGTCCACGTAGTCCTTCAGGCGGGCGGGCGTGTCGCGGTCCGGGTCCACGCTGACCAGCACGATGTCGAAGCGGGCGCGCTCCTCGGGGGGCAGGGCCTGCCGCGCCTTGTCCAGGTACGCGAGGCTCAGGGGGCAGATGTTCGGGCAGTGCGTGAAGCCGAAAAACAGCGCGGTGGTGCGGCCCGTCCCGCCCGGCTGAAAGGTCCAGGGTTGCCCGTTCTGGTCGGTGCCGCTGAAGGATTTGGCCGTTACCGGAGGCGTGTAGGCGGTGCCGTAGAAGGGAAAGGGACTCCTGACCCGCGCGAACACCCAGGCCCCGCCCAGCAGCAGCAGCACCGCGATCAGGGCAAACAGGGCCGACACATACCAGGGCCGTGTGGCGGGGGCGGGAGCAGGGGCGGGCAGGTCGGTCACAGGCTACCTTTCAGGGCTTGCGGACGACCGCGTTCACGGTCAGGGTCCGGCCATCCCGGGCGGTCAGGGTCAGGCGCACCATCTCCCCCACCTTCGGCGTGCGGGTCAGGTCCATCAGCATCAGGTGGTCACCGCTCGCGCTCAGCTTCAGGGTTCCCCCGGCGGGGACCGTCAGGGCCTGCACCATGCTCATGCCGGTCATGCCCTGCGCGTTCCGGCGGGTGGTCATCAGCATGGCGTGGCGGGCCAGGTCCGTGCGGACACCCGTCAGAACCACCGGCACCTTGCCCGTGTTTTGCAGGGTCAGGAAGGCGCTCGTCTCAGCAGCGCCGGGGGGCACGGCCACAACGGTGGCGTCCCGCACGGTCAGGGGCAGGGGAACGTTCGAGGTCTGAGGGGCAGCGGTGGAAGGATGCTGGCTGGCATTCAGAGCGGCGGCAGGCAGCAGCACGGCGGCGAGCGCCAGGGCGGCAAGCAGCGGGGTGGGTGTGGACATGGGGAGCCTCCTTGAGCGCGGTCTGGCCCGGTCTCCCCGGAGTCTAGACGCGCGGGCGGGGCCGAATTGTCCCCCGGCAACCCCTCTGAAAGTCCGGGCCTTACGTGGCCTGCTCCTTCTTTCTGCCCTGGCCCGGCTCGGGGGGGTCGTTGGTCACGACGCTGATGCTGCCGTCGCCCTCCATGCAGGCCAGCCGGACTTCCGCGAGGTCGCGCACCCCCTGCTCCCGGAGCTGGCTCAGCAACTCGCTCTCGGTGATCAGTTCCTGGCGCATGTTGCGCCGGAGCATCTTCCCGTCCTTCACCAGCGTCAGCGGTGCGGGATGCACCAGCCGCTCGAACAGCGGGAAATGGTAGCCCAGCCAGTTCAGAAACCAGCTCCAGAAGATGATGGTCCCCACCAGCAGGAGGCCGTCGGGCACCGAGGTGTAGTTGCCCGCCATCGCGTTTTGCGCGGCGTCCGCGATCATCACCACCACCAGCAGGTCCGTGATCCCCAGGCCGCTGGACTCGCGCTTGAGCACGAAGCGCAGCATCAAGAACAGCGCGAGGTACGTCAACGTTCCGCGCACGAAGATTTCCAGCAGCGGTGTCTCCGGCACGAACACCTTGCTCCAGTCAATGCCCATCCCGGCGTGCGTCGCCATAGGTCAGTCTGGTCCAGCCACCCCCCGGTTTCCCTCCTCGGCCCTTGAAGTCGCCTTGATCGTCACGGGCCGCTTCCCCGAACCCAGGGCGGACCGGGCCGGTGGAACAGGTTCCATGCTGCGGAGTATGGTGGCGGCAGAGCTATGCGTAAACCCACGATCCAGGATGTTGCCCGGCGGGCCGGGGTGGGGGTCGGCACCGTCTCCCGCGTGCTGAACAACCACGCCGCCGTGAAGGGCGCGACCCGCGAACTGGTGCTCCAGGCCATCGCGGAGCTCGACTACACCCCCAATCCCCACGCCCGGCGCATCGCGGGCGGCAAGAGCTACACCATCAGCGTGCTGCTGCCGGTCGTGACCACCGAGTTCTACGTGCGCCTGCTCGACGGCCTGGAAAGTGCGTTTCAGGAAGCGCGGTACGACGTGGCGATCTTCCCGCTGCTGGACCGCTCGCGGCTGGAACGCTACCTGGGGTCGCACACCCTGGCGTATCAGGCCGACGGGCTGGTGATGGTCACCTACAACCTCACGCAACTGTTCAACGAGCGCCGCCTGCGCAACCAGCAGCCGACCGTGCTGGTGGACGCCTATGCCGAGGGCGTGGACTGCGCCTTTATGGACAACGTGACGGGGGGGCGGCTGGCGGGCGAGTACGCGGCCACGCTGCCCGGCGAGCTGTACGCGATCTGGGTGGAGACGGAACTGGACCAGCTCTTCACCACCCGCGTGTTCGAGGAACGCCGGGCGGGCTTCCGGGCGGCCCTTCAGGGGTCCGGCCGGACGCTGCGCGCCGAGTTCACCGCCAGCTTCGACGCGCTGGCCGCCCGCAATGTGGCGACGGCCCTGCTGGACGAGGCGCAGCTTCCCTGCACGGTCTTCGCCTCCGCCGACCTGCTCGCGGGCGCCCTGCTGGACGAGGCGCGCGGACGCGGCCTGACGCCCGGCGAGGACGTGCGCGTGATCGGCTTCGACGACCAGCCCTGGGCGGCGGCCCGCGGCCTGACCACCCTGCATCAGCCGGTCGAACAGATGGGCCACGAGGCCGCGCAGCTCCTCCTCTCCCGCCTGGGCGGCTACCGGGGACCCGCCCGCGCCCGCCGGTTCGAACCCCACCTGATCGTGCGCGACACGGCTTGAGCGCCGCCGGGTTCCCAGCCACAGGTTCACAGTCAGGCCGGGACTGCGGCGTCACTTCAGGACGGGGGGGTCGAACAGGGCCGTGTGGTGGGTTCGGCGCACGTCGGCCAGGAGGATGTCGTTGCGGCCCTGGCGTTTCACGGTATACATGGCCGCATCGGCGCGGGCCAGCACGTCGTCGGGGTGTTCTCCCTGATGGGCGGTGGCGACCCCGAAGCAGGCGGTCACGCCGGTCACGGCGCCGTGACGCTGGTCCCGCAGGTGAGCGCGCAGCGTGTCCAGCATGGCCTTGACCTGCCAGGCAGGCTGAGCGGGCAGGAGCAGCAGGAATTCCTCGCCGCCCCAGCGGGCCGCGACCCCCCCGGACGGCAGCACGCTCTGGGCCGCCTGCGCCACCCCGCGCAACACCAGGTCCCCGGTCGCGTGCCCGTGCAGATCGTTGACCGCCTTGAAGTGGTCGAGGTCGAACAGCACCAGCGTGAAGCGCCGCCCCGCCCGCGCCAGGGCGGCCAGGTGTTCCTCGGCGGCGCGGCGGTTGGCGAGTCCCGTCAGGGCGTCGCGGTAGGCGGCGTCACGCGCGGCGAGCAGGTGGACGCGCTGCACGCAGAAGGTCGCCTCCAGCACGATCATCACCGCGCCCACCAGCAGGAACTGCATGGTCGCCCCGGCCAACTGGGCATTTCCCGCGCCAGGTCCAGCAATCAGGTGGTAGAGGCACAGCAGGAGCGCCAGCAGGTAGGTGCCGCCCGCCAGCCAGGCCGCGCGCCGGGGCGAGTACAGCAGAAACGCCGCCGCGTACAGCACCGGAAACCAGTAGGTGCTCTCGGCCAGCATGTGGGTCCTGGGCGCGAACGCCGCGAACTGGTGCACCAGCGCCACCAGGAAATACAGGGTGGAGAAGGCATACGCGATCCCCACCGCCGTGTGGACCGTCAACCAGCGGCGCAGCAGCGCCAGTTGCAGCCCCAGCAGCATCAGGGCCAGGCCCGGCAGCGCCACCCGGTCCACAGGGTCAAAGGTCGGGGCCTGCATCCAAAGCGCCCCTAGCGCGGCGACGGTTCCCAGACAGGCGAACAGAAAGAACATGCGCCGCTGCGGTGCCAGCCAGAAGCCGGTTGCAGGAGACTGGGGTGGACAGGGGGGAGTGTTCAATGCCCTCCGGGAACTCATGGATGCCCCTATCTTAGCTGTACAGACCGTTTGAGGAGCCAAAAGTCTGCATAAATTTTTGCTCAATCTCGCTTTGTAGGGCTCAGTGATTAGGGTAAAGGTGGCTTCATCAACTGATAGGTCCCCCTCCGACCCATTTTTCCTGGGACCCGCCCGCTCCAGCACTGGGGAAGCAAGAGGCAAGCAGATGGGGAGAATGAGGCCGGGCGGCACCCTACCTGAACAGGGCCAGCGGGCGGGGCTGCACCATCCGCGCCTCTTCTGAAACGGCCATGATGGGCCTGTGTTGATGATGAGGGCGCGACCTCCTCAGCGCCGCACCTCATGGTGGACGCGGCAGCGGGCCTCGTAGGCCTCCTGCGCGCCGACGAGTACCACCGGGTCGTCGAAACGGGCGGGCTGACCGCCGATCAGGCGTTGCGAGCGGGTGGCGGGGGCGCCGCAGACCGTACAGATCGCCGTCAATTTCTCCACGCTCTCCGCACGGGCCAGCAGGTCGGGGATGCAGCCGAACGGCTCGGCGCGGAAGTCCAGGTCCAGGCCCGCCAGGATCACCCGCACGCCCGCCTCCGCCAGGTCCAGCACCAGCGGCCCCAGGTCCGGCCCGAAGAACTGCGCCTCGTCGATGCCCACCACTTCAGGCAACTCGACCTCGGGCGAGGAGAGCAGCGGCCCCTCGCCCGCCAGGTGCGCGCGGATGACCGCCGCATCCCGCACGGCGACCGCCTCGATGGTGCGGCCCGCGTGGCTGGCGACATGGGCGGCGTGGTAGCGGTCGTCGATGGCGGGCTTGAACACCGCCACCCGCTGCCGGGCGATCACGGCGCGGGTCACGCGGCGAATCAGTTCCTCGCTCTTGCCGCTGAACATCGGCCCGACGATCACTTCCAGGTGGCCGCCGTGATAGGGAGACTTCAGCACGGGGGGGATTATGGCAGAGAGCGGGGAGCAAAAGCTGCCCGGCGCTTTCCCGCCCGCACGCCGCTCTCTGAAAAAGAAAACCGCCCCACCAGCGCGGCGGGGCGTGAAGGCTTGGCGCGCCCCTCAAGGGCCAGACCCCCAGGGCGGCCCGGGGGTCTGTTCGCTTCTCCCCGCCCCGAAAGCGCGGCCAGAGGCGGCTCTGACCGCTGGGCGGTTCGCTTTGCTCGGCCCCGAGGGGGCGGCGATTACTTCTTGTTCTTGCGGTAGCTGTCGCCGAAGCGCTTGTTGAACTTGTCCACGCGGCCCTCGGTGTCCACGAAGCGCTCTTCGCCGGTCCAGAAGGGGTGCGCGCCGCTCCACACGTCCACGTGGATCTCGGGGCGGGTGCTGAGGGTTTCCATGACGACCTTGCCCTGGTAGATGATCTTGGTGGGCACGGCTTTGGGGTGGATGTCTTTCTTCATGTTCTGCCTCCTCCGTCACGTCGCTGTGCGTGACGGGCAACCCTGAGATGATAGCACGTCACCAGACGTAGTGGGCGTGCCAGGCTTCGCCCCGGCGCAGCAGCGGCGTGGGGGTCCCGGTGACGCGGTGCCCACCTTTCACGGCGGCGCGGACCAGCAACCGGGGGTCCAGCTCGGGATAGAGGGTGCGGGCAAAGGCCACCTCCTCGCGCACATCGAGGCTTTCGCCGCTGGCGACCGAATCGGTGCCCAGGGCCACCTCCACCCCCGCTGCCGCGAACGCCGCCCAGGGGAAGGTGCCGCACTCCAGATGCGCGTTGGAGCGCGGGCAGGTCACCACCGGACACCCGGCGCGGGCCACCCGGCCGATGTCCTCCGGCGTGACGTTGACCATATGAACCAGCGTGGGCCGCCCCGCCAGCGCCCCGAGTTCGTCCAGATAGCGCACCGGCGTCAACTCCGGCTCTGGCGCACGCCCGATGACTTCCGCGAACGTGGCGGGGTAGGGAAAGCGCGTCATGCTGTCCCAGATGGGGCCGCCCCCCGTGCGGAACAGTTCGGGTTCGGCGGGATGTTCCGCGACGTGAATCTGGACGGGCAGCCCCTCGCCCGCCGCGTAGTCGGTCAGCAGCCGCATCAGGCGGTGACTGACGGTGAAGGGCGTGTGGGGTGAGAGGCCCACGCGGGGGCCGCCGGGGCGTTCCAGCCGCCGGGCCGCCTCAAGCGTGGTCCTGGCCTCACGAAACACGTCGTCCGCACGCTCAGGAAAGGGACTCAGGACCTCGAAGTACAGCACGCCGGGGAGGTCCGTCCGTTCCAGCAGCGGGGCCAGCGCTGCGGCCTGCCACACGATGTCCCCCACGGCCCCCACGCCCAGGCGCACGAGTTCGTCCGCACCGGCCACCGCGCCCGCCACGCCCCGTTTCTCCCGCTGCGCCATCACCACCTCGGGAATCCAGCGGAAGTACGGCAGGGCCCGGAACTCGTAGGCGCTCATATCCAGATGCGTGTGGGCATTGACGGGTGGGGGAGCAATGACGGCCCCGGCCCGGCGCTCCCGCGCGTGCGGGTAGCTGGCACGCAGCGTGGCCGGATCACCCGTCCCAGCGATCATGCCGTTCGCCACCACCACCCCACCCGGCGAGTGCCCCCCTCCAATTCCCGTAAACAGCACGTCACAGGTGAGGAGTTCGGGGAGGTGGGGGCCAGGCAACAGGGCGTCGGCAGTCATGGGCCGTATTCTGCCGCGCGGCGGCCCGGGCCTCAGCTCCCCTGGCCCTGCGCGCGCTGGTCCGCCATCATCGCCGCGCCGACGATCCCCGCCTCGTTCTGGAGGGTGGCCGGAACCAGCTTGGTGCGCGTGGTCTGGATATGCGGCTGCCACTTGTCGGCCTTCTTGCTGATGCCTCCGCCGATGATGAAGAGGTCGGGGCTGAAGAGGCCTTCGAGGTACTGAAGGTAGGTGCTGGCGCGTTTGGCCCACTGCTTCCAGTTCAGGTCGTCGTGCTCGCGGGCGCGGTCGGAGGCCCAGGTTTCGGCGTGCTTGTCGCCCTTGAGCCAGAGGTGGCCGAACTCGGT